>WRCR01000056.1 GCA_009783865.1 Planctomycetaceae bacterium
GGGACTGCCGCCGCTGACGCTGATGGATTTGCAGGCGAATGATTGGGATACGCATGGTGAAATTGACGATATACAGGAGTTCTTACCAGAATGAAATGCGTGAAAAGAAAAGACGATAAAAACGGTTTTTCGGCAGTCCGGTTAAAACTGCCGGTTCCCCCCTTTTTGAAAGGATTGAAGAATGAGAAGATTGAGTTTGATGGTTGCGGTGTTTCTTTTCGGCTGTGCCGTGAGTACCGCTTGCTTCGGGCAGACCGACGCAGAGAAAACCGCTTTGGCGGAACTTAACCGTGTTCACGGAACAGCGTACGCATGGTGCGATGCTGCTTACAAGATTGCGCTTGCCGAGGCAACTTATTGGAGCGGCAGAAAACTTGGGCATCGGGCAGGGTATTATGCCTATGGTGCCAGAAACGCGGATGGTGATTTTGCGGGGACGTGGTTGCGTTCTAAACCGCATCGCAACGGCATCGCCCGAGATTGGAAGAACGGAAAGACTAGCGGTGCTGTTGCGATTGTCGGAAACACGGCGTATTTTGCGCCATCGGAGCGTGTTGTTGCTGTCCGTGAACGGACGGTGACTTGCGCTGATGGAAGTTGCTCGGTGCAGTCAACAGTAAGAACTGCCAGCGGTGTGTACTGGCAAAGAAACGGACAGACGTATGCCGCACGGCAGTACATGATGCCGAAGGTAAGAAATGGAATACGCCGAATGTTTCGGTGACGAAACTTGTAAGGATTTCTTACAAGTTAAAAGCAACTATTCGATAATTCCGAATAGTTGAAACGAACCTGCAAGAGGACCGTTGATGTACAACGTGACCGGCGCAAGTTGGTCTGTTGCCCACGCTGACAAAGCGGAATAGACGCTTGACCGCAGAGACAGTTCTGCCTATTAAACCGGTTTTGGAAGCAACGCCGTCTTGCATTCTCTTCCGAAAACTGATACAATACCTACCGTAATACTTTGCCTTTTGTACACTTCTGCGTCCGCAACAACACACTGACAAATGTCTCCGCTGCCTTCCGAAAAAACCGCCCAAGAATTGTTTTACGAACAATTCAATCTGCCGACCGAAGCCGTGCAGCATAACTGCGACGGCTATTACAACGGCTGCCTCCTCGAATTCAAAAAGAGCAATCGTACAACTCTCAACTCTGCCTTATTTCAGAGCATCAAGTACCTTTCTTCTTTCCGTGTGCGCGGGATTCCGGTACCGGCAAATATTCTGCTCATATTTCCAAGCGATAAAAGGGTTTACGTTTTCAAAAGTGAAAACTATCGGCAGTACATCCATAAACTTTACAACGATTCTGCTTCCCGCAACACCAGAAATTTTACGAAACTCAATACGGATTATGAAACGATTGACTATGCTTCCGACAAGGGAATTCACCGCTTAATACAACTGTTTCACAAAAACAAGCCGCAATGGGTAAAAATCCAGATAGACGAACACTGCGTTGTCGGCTGGGCGCAAACATTTTACCGCCTCCGTCCCGATGCAAAGAAAGAGGATTTTCTGCACGAGAGCGACGACCTTTTTACAACTTATGGTGAACTGCGGGAACCGATAGTGTTGGCGGACTACATTTTGCCCTATCTCGAAGTAGGTAATCAGAAGTTCAAATACATTCTTGATAAGTTAAACGATAAACTGACACAAAAAGAGTTAGGGGCGTTTTATACTCCGCCGCTCTATGCCCAGAAAGCATTGGAGTTAGTCCGGAAAGCAATCAAAGAAATTCCCGAAGGCAATGATTACGTCATCATTGACCGCTGTGCCGGCAGCGGCAATCTTGAGGAGGCAATGACCGATGAGGAGTTATCTCATTGTATTCTCAACACTTATGAGTATTTTGAATATCTTGTTTTGCGGGAAAACTTCGGTGATAAAGTCCGTGAAATTATTCCGCCGACAACTGACGACGATTATGAGGCAGTCGGCAAAGTGAAGGGAAGCAACGCATTGAACTGGCAAGACGGGGTGCATCCGGTTATGAAACAGTATCTTGATAATCCGAAATGTTCGGTGATACTGTTTGAAAATCCGCCTTATAGCGATGCGTCCGGCGATACAATCCAAACCGGTGAAGCACGCAATGTCGATAAGGATTCTATTGTTGCAATGCAGTTCAAGAAAAACTTTAAGTCAGGAATGAAAGGGAACGTTCCGTCAAAAGATATTGCTAATCTTTTCATTTGGTCGGCATTTAAGTATTATCTTCGGCAGCCGAAAGATTCATATATTTTGTTTTCGCCTGTCAAGTATTTCAAGAACCTTGCTCTTGTCAATAAGACGTTCAGAGGCGGATATGCTTTTAACCGCAAACACTTTCACGCAAGTCCTGCAACGATTTCCTGTATCTGGTGGCAGAACAAAGAAAAAGAACAAGAGACATTTGTTTTGAAGGCGTTTGACATTGCAAAAGTTAAATGGAGTATTGACGTAACCTCCGTTGTCTGTCCAGTTAAGAAATCTCCTCTCTTATCCGAACCCGATACATCTGCGGCATCGGGAGAATGTATTTTTACTCCCAATAATGCAGTAAAAGGTGCGTCATCAGGCAAGGGAACTGTCTCTGACATCCTCGTACCGCTTTCGGATGTCGTTATCAAGAAATGCTATACTTCGCCGCAGGATTTGTTTGACAAACGGACTTTTCCTGATGACACGTTTGACGGAGTGTATTGCAGAGCAGACGGAACAGAAGCACCGAGGCAAAAAAGCACGGCAACAGAAAACGTGTACAACAAAAATATACTCGGTTATTTGCACTTGGTCGGTTTAATGTTTAACGGGCAAGCAAAAAATTTTACGAGGACAACAATCAACTTGCGTAAAAATGGTTTTTACCTCCGCACCGATAACTACATTGTTAAACTGCCGTTATTCTGTGCAAAGTGTTATCCGCAGGAAAACTGGTTTGAGCGGGATGTATTTTTTACAACGGCAGACAAGGGGGATGCCTATACAAAGGACAAGGATTTTCTGTTCCGATGTTTCTTCTGGTCATGTTTGAGTCAAAAGAATCACTGTTTATCTTTTGACGGCAGCGATGGACGGTTTTATCGAAACGAATTATGTTTTGACAAAGACACCATTGCCAGTAAGGAAATATCAACTCATACGTTGAATCCCGACGAAAAACAGATGCTCGACTTGTGGAATGCACTGTTAAAAAAGGTTAAGAGGACACCGGAATACAATCCGCATTTCACTTACGGCTTGTATCAAATCGAAAAGGAAATTAACGTACAGAACGATGTCAAGGAATACATTCACCCAGACATACATAACGACATACAAGCGTTGAAAGTGCTGCTGAAAGCGTATTATGCCAAGTATATCGTTAAGAAACTGTTCGAGTATGAACTGTTGAAGTGATAAATCGGCGGGCGGGTTATCACCCGCCGCTCGTATTTATTCTTTCGTATCTTGTTTTTATTCCTTCACCGGATAGACCTCAATTTCCCAGATTCTGGCGCACGGCGGTTTGAATTTCTTCATGTCGATGCGCAGCGTCTGCGTCTTCACCGGTTCAAAACGCCGTTGAAAATCAATCGCCTTGTTTCCCTTGACTTCAAACGCCGTCGATTCTGTCGTGACAGTGAAATCCTCTATCGGGTCAGTGATGTCGCCGCCGCCGTTGTAACCGGAGACCATCCGAAACGCCGTAATGTTCTGCGGTTTTTCCCATTTCAATTCGACCCAAACCTCGCCTTCTGTATTACTGAGCCAGCGTTCTTCGTTCATTGCAAACGAAGCGAAACCGTCAGTGAGCAATTTCGGTGAAGTGTTTTCGTCTCTTTCGCCGGATGTTTTTAACGCTGCCAGCGGAGCAATGTTCGCTCCGACTACACCGGAAAAAGACGGCGCAACAATTTTGCTTTGCGTGCGCTGCCAGCCGGGATTTTCAATTAACGCAAACAACTTTTTCAGATGGTCGTTATAAACACCGCGCGGCGTTGTCTTTTCCTGAACGCAAATCTTTGCAGCAAGTCCGACAATTTCGCCCATGCAGCCGCCGGTTCGCATTACACGTGCAGAACCGAGACCTTCGTGCGTGGCACTCAAGCAGCGGCCTGCCATGAAAAGATTCGATACATTGCGGGAATATAAACAGCGGTACGGTATCCAATACTGCGTCTTGATTTGCGTATAAAGCGCAACCGAGATGAAAGCATCGCCTTCAAATCCCTTCTCAAATTTTTTATCGGGCAGATGCAAGTCAATGGGCCATCCGGTCGGAACGCAGCCGTCTTCATACTTTTCATTTTCGACCAAGTCGGTTTTTGAAAGAACGATGTCGCCAAGCAGCCGGCGTGATTCCCGCTTTCCAGATATGTGCGCCATCCAGTTGAGTTTATGATTCGGAAACGCGTTGTCAACGTTTTTCAAAGCATCCCAAGCACCGTAAGCGGCGCGGAAATTCCAGTCGCGGACATACTCCATCATTTCAATCGGGTCGTGATAAAAGCCGCTTTCCCAATACCAGCCGCCGAGTTTGTTCGGGTCTTTATCCGCCCTGCCGGGAAAGGGTTTATCGGTTAAATCCAATGCCCACGGACAGCGCGGAAAACTCTGCGGCGTACCAGAGTCCTTAACATTCCAGAGGTTGCAGGGTCCCATGTGACCTTCTTCGATAGTCATGTCGAAATCCGCTCCCGCCATGAAACCGACGTTGCCGTCGCCTGTTGTATCAGCGAAAAATGAACCGGCGAACCGAAATTGTTTGCCCGTCTTTGTTTGCTCTGCAATGACCGCAACGATTTTCTTGCCGTCCATCTCGACCCTGTTTGCGAAGTGTTCGAGGAACATACTTATATTTTTTTCATTGCGGACAACATCGAGTTTCTTTTCGTCTTCGTACAAGTCAGCGGTGTTTGTCGGTCCGTAATGTGCTTGCCGCGATTGTTCGAGTTCAGCAACGATGCTTCCGACATTGGTGAATGGTGCTTTGTTTCTTGCCCCTTGCAGCCAGACGCGGACTTCGGAACTGTTATTGCCGCCGAGGACAGGTCTATCGTGAATCAAGGCAACGGAAAGTCCCTGCCGTGCTGCCGAGATTGCTGCGCAAGTTCCTGCGATTCCGCCGCCGACAACAACGAGGTCAAATTCGCCCGCCGTCTCCGGCTTTTCAGGAAAGCCGAGTAAAACACGGCGCAGTTCTTTCAGTTTTTCCGGTTCGTTTGTTGGCGGCGCATCAAGATTTGTCGTGAAGAGAATAGCATCGCAGCGTCCGGCGAAACCGGTTAAATCGTGCAGCGCAATGGTATTTTCCTTTTTCGTAACGTCAATGATACCGCCGTCTTGCCAAGCCCAATCGGCACCGTTGGTTCCGAAGGTTGTTTCGAGTGCTTTGCCGTTGAGCATGACTTGAAATTTCCCCGGTGTTCCGGGAGCGTTCCACGCTGCAACCCAATCCCGTGTCCGCACCCAGACGCGGTATTTGCCGGGGTTCAAGTCGATTTTCGTTTCGGCATCGGCGACCGGTATTCCGAGTCCGTGTGCCATCAGGAAAGGTGAACCCATTTGATTCATGAATTGCGAGTCGTGAACCCAGCCGCCGTAGTTCGCAAAGTGTTCTGCTTCAAGGAGTACGTCCTTAGCGTAAAGTGATGATGCTGTTAACAACAAACAGACAACAATAAAAATGTTTCGCATATAATTTCTCCACGTAAAATTGGTTGGCATTGGCAACCATGATACTTGCTGGCATGAGAGAATGCAAGTCCAGCGGACAGAACATTTAAGCGGCGGACTGTTACACCGGTTCGTATTAACTCACTCTAACGCCGGTTGAACAACTTCGCCGTTTCTTTGGGCGGCAAGCGTCTCCAATTCAAACGCGCCGTAAAAGTCAGCATGGTTGTCAAGCCACAGCGCAACCGCTCTCATCTCCGCCGGTGATAGACGAACCTCATAATGCCCGTCTTTCAACAATTTCCAAAGCGGCGAAGCCGATGCCCCAAACTTGCCCGGAAAAGTCCGTGAAATCGTCCACGAATTCCACGCTGCTCCATTGTCCGGCAGCGGATTCATCAACTCCGGAAATTGTTTCTGCCCGACACTCTTGAAAACAAAAACGTACGGACGCAAATTGCGGTAGGACTCAAAAAAGTGCCGCGTAAGATTGGTATGTTCCGGTCCTTTTTGTTCGACAACCGTGCCGCGTCCAAGCCGGAATGTTTTGCCCGCCTCGGCTTCCTTGTTATGACAGTCAACGCAATGTTTATCCCAAATGCCCTGCACCAGCAGCGGGTAGTTGAACGGATTCGAGCCGGGCATCTCCGGCTTTATCACCGAAGGTTCAGACCGGAACGCAGACGGAAATTGCGTCGGCATTGACGTACTCTGCTGCCGACCTTCATGACAACCGAGACAAGTTAACGTTTCGCCCGCCTTGACATAAGTTGCGCTTCGCATCGTTTGAACTGCAACACCGTCTTTGTCGAGAATCTGAAAATACACCGGCACATCAACGGGCAATTCAAACCGCACGCTGCCGTCTTTTTGTACCGGAACTGTGCCGAGTACTTTCCGCGCACCGGTATCATGTCCGTATCCTATCCAAGGAGTATTAGCGTTGTAAGTCGTCTTCGGCAGTATTTGCACGACACGCAACTCTTTGATGTCCGCATCTTCCGGCAGCGGACGATTCGTTGTATAAACATTTACCACGCCGACGGTTGCGGTCTTCGGCAGTATCGGTTTGCCTTCACTGTCTTTCGGCAAATCATTCGGCAATGATTGCCCTTTCGGCAGCCCGACATACGTTTGATTTGGTATGACCGGCGGTCGTTGACGAACCCGCACTGCTATCGGATTCTGACATGAAATCTCCGGGTCGCGGTAAAGCAGCGTCTTATTGCCGAAAGAATCGAGCAAATAAATTCCGAAATTATTCTGGTGTCCTTTTCCCATTCCGCTGAATGCATCATAAACGACGAGATAAAAATCCTCTGTGATGGGAAAGGGCTGACCGTAATTCGACGGGTCTCTATGCGCCGCACTTTCCGCTTCGGGAAAAAGTTGTTCCGGCGTTACCCGTTTCAATGAATTCATCGGGTCAGCACCTTCCTCATCATCCGGTATAGTCGGGTCAAGCATAATGACACTGCCGAAATACTGCGTATGATGTCCCTGCGCGGTTCCCAGCAACTTCTGCGAATTCGGTATCGGCTGGAACGAGGTCTCAAAATGCGGACGCGGAACCCCATTGGCATCAGCGTATTGCCTTTCGGAATAATTTCCTTGAATAGCCCGCGGGTCTCTGCCGTCCGGGAAAGTTATCCAAGGATGATGCGCCTGATTAAAACCCCGGTCAACATAATCCCAGCGGGTATAGACAATCATTCCGTTGTTGTCAACAACCGGTGCCCATTCATTGGTCTCATGCGGACTTAACATCGTGATGTCGCTGCCGTCTTCGTTCATAGAATGCAGTGTATAACTCGGACAAGGTCTGGCGTGACATCTGCCGAAGCCGCCGCGCCGCTCCGAAATGAAAACAATGCGTCCATTCGGCAGGAAACACGGGTCGATGTCGTTTTTATCTCCGAAAGTCAACTGTTTCAAATCGGTGCCGTCAATGTTGACGCTGAAAATGTGATAACAGTTGTTTTCCGTCCACTTATATGAATGCCGCGGTTCGGAAGTATCCGTTGCCGCAAAGAGTATCTTCGTACAGTCGTATGAAAGTTCCGGTGCCAAATATCCCCATTGCGAATCGAGTTTAGTCCCTTGAAGTACATTTTTCACGGCACGTTTTTCGGGATGGAAAGCGTTTTCAAGAACGAACAGTCCGCCGCCTGATACTGCATGAAAACCGAAGAATTGGTCAACCATGTGATTGCCCTGCTTCTCCGGTTCGGGATTGTAATGCCGCTTGATAAACAAAACGTTTTGAAAGTTGAGCAGCGGATTCTGCAAAGCGATTTTATCACGCAGTTCAACTAATTTAGCGAAGGATTTTAATCCTTCATCTTTTAGTTCTTCCAGTTGTCTCGTTTCTTCCTCAAATTTCGGAGCATTGGGCAGTGTTTTGAGATAATTCAGCAATGCTTTGGTTCTCCGCAAGACGACATCAAACGGCGTTTTATCAGAGGGAAGGAACGCCGATTCCGGTCTCAATGCCTGTGCTGCACGGCGCGGGTCAATGCCTTTTTTCAATTCCTGCTGCAAAGCGGCGTATTGACAGCCCGCTTCGTCTTCTCTTTCGAAGATGTTTCCGGCATCGTCTCTGATAATGGTTTTCGGATGCATCGTTTTAACGCTTGAAAAACCGTTGTGTTCAAATTCGACTTTTGCTTCTGCCCAATCGGTGTGGTCATGTGCGTATCCTTCGGGACCGGTGTCAACGGTGAGTTGCATTTGCCGATTGTTAGCGTTAAACGGTACTTCGCAAAATTTTGCTTCTTGTCCGCCGGTCATAAATCCGCTGCGCCATACTTCTTTTCCGTCGAGATAGACGAGAAATTCGGCGTGTCCGTTCTTTCCGACTTCGTCATTGATACCGACCCAAGCGGTGAATTTTCCGTTGGACTGCGGCAGGTTGAAAAGTATTTCTCCCGGTGCGTGATGTCCGACACCGCGCTCGAACTTTTTACCGCCGATGGAAATCGGATTGCCTTCGACCGACTTGTTTTTCTGCGTATTTTTCCAGCCGCAGGTCGTTTTCGATAAATCGAGGTCGCCGATAAATACGGTATCGGCGAAACATTGCGCCGTTAGAAAAACAGCGGGAAAAAGAAAGAAAAACAGGTGTTTCATACTGCTGAAATTGTTGTTCATTGTGAAAGTCCTGTGAAGATATACAGAGTAAATTTCATTTTACTCTGTGTATTTTACACCGGCGGACGGCACTTGGCAAGGATAAAAAGTGTCTGTTAGCGCAGCAACTGTATTTCTGAAATACGCCTACGCTAATAATTTCAATCGAATTTCAATTTGCCGAGTGATGACGGTACATGAAAATCGGGGTCAAACGTCAGCGAATCCTTGACCGTCAGCCAATTTTCCACTATCTTTCCGTCTTTCTTTGAGAACTCCGCCCGAAACGCACTGAAAAGAATCGTACCGTCATCCTGCATCATCTTGTTGAGAAATCCCAGCGGCATTTTGCCTTCTACCGTATAACCATCGGACTGTATCTCCGAATGAATTGCATAACCGGCGGACATATTCCAATCGAAATCAAATTGCCGGTAATAACTGCCGGTATAATCCAGCGTTCTGCCTTTCGGGTCCATTTCAAAACTGTAATACTCCTTCAGTTCGGCATCTTTAGCAAACATAAATTCAACGCGGTCTTCGTCAATGACATCGTCTTCTTTGGAAAAATTCTCCACAAGGACAATCTCGTCATCCTTTGCCTCGAAAAAGAAGTACAGGAATTTGTCATCTTTCAACATTTGCAGTGAAGTCGCCGGTTGAACCGAAGGATTCCACGGATTTACGAAGGTAGTCAGTTTTTCGGCATCATTCCACGCGGATTCTTTCCTGACGGCATCAAGCGTTATCAGTCCCGGCGGAATTGTTTTAACCGTGTATAGAACAGGAATTTGCGTTTTCACAGCCGGCAGCGTGAGATTATTTAACAACTCACCGTATTCTTTCAAAAATTGTAAGTCGCTGTTGTGATTCTTCAAATAATTGTCGTCAACATACACAGCAAAGGTCGTGAAATTGCGGATACCGAAAGAAGCGTAGGTCTTCAAATCATCTTCGCAGACCGCTTTGTTCCAAGGCAGTTTTACTGCCGGTTTCTTCCAGTTGCTGAAGAGCGAAACATCGAGCCAGTATTCAAGAACAACCGCTGTCTCGGCAGGAAACACGGTTAAATTGTCTTGCAGATGCCGCAGATAATCCTTGTGATAAACACCGCTTTTTCCTCTTGTTCCCTTTGCTGATGTATCAGACAGCGGTTTGTCCCAAGTCCGGTGAATGGGTGCGAACTCCAGAAAGATGCCCGGCTCCGGTTTGACCTTTCGCGGTGCAGACATTGAAGTATGATATGCCAGGTGCGCAAGTTGCGCTTTGGGGTTAAACTTCCGCAACTCTTTGATAATGCGGTTTTCGACTATCAGTGCCTGTTCGCTTGGCGAATACTTAGAACAGGCGGGACATTCACAAACCGGTGCGCCGTCGTCGAGCCAAAAGTAATAACGGTGATTATCCGGCGGAAGCATTTTTGCGTAATCAACAGCGTTCTTTACAACAATGCCGAGTGCTTTTTCCGAATGAACGCAGAAATTGTGTTTTTGTACCCGCTCACCGTCTTTCGTCATACGGAACATTGACGGGTCTTGCTCGAACAGTTCCCGCGGCAGTAAATCGCTCATTGCATGAAGTTGATGCTCAACTTTGATGCCGTACTTTTTGCAATCAGCAAGGAATTTTTTACCTTTTTCCGTTTGCACAAAATCGGCAACCTGCTTCGGAAAGATATGTGTTCCGATGGTATTGATACCGTTTTCATGTGCTAACTTTGCCCAGTCGACGGTTGATAAATCGTTAACGTCCAGAATGACACCGCGCATTGGAATGTCTTCCGCCGAAACGGCAGCGATGTTAAAAACTAACAGAGCGGAAATAAACACAATAGAAACATTTTTCATTTTCATAATTACCTCGTTTGGTACGAAATTTTGAACAAAACATTTTAACGACCAACGCAGGTATTATACAGGAATCTACTCGTTTTTGTACAATTCTTCTTTAGTCATTGCAATCTTAATCTCCACCTTCCTGTTTTTTACGGCGGATTTCAGCGATTTCCCGTTGAAATGCTTCGCTCCCTTTCCGAAAATAATCCAGTACTTCTTGCGTACTCATGTTTTCGGTCTCTTTTAGAATTTGCGCCTGACGCTCATCTTTCCATTTCAGGCAGTCGAAGCCCGGTATCGGCTTAAACGTACTCCAATCAATTCCAACTTTAACTTCAGTCATAAATCACCATACTGGGGGATAAAATGTCTATCATGGAATAACCTAACAACACATTGACTGCATTATAGCGGGGAATTCTATTAGCGTTAACGATATGCCGAAAATTCAAACTAACTAAACAATCCGCTTGGTTGACTGTTGCAATAGCGTTTTGCCGTATTTTGCCAGCACTGTCAATACTCTCTACCGGAGAAACGGATAAAATTTTCAAAAATTTGTCAGAATTTTTCTGAATATCGACAATTTCAGCGGATGCCGCAATCATCAGTTATCCGAACCGTACATATCCCCAAGTCAATTCGGCATCGTCCGGTATCGTTTCATGAACGGTTTGATTAACATCGACACCGGTTTCCGAAATCGCCTGTTCCCAGCAATCACCGCGGTAATAATCCGACCAGCCGTCAAGCACAGCACCGAGTTGCCAAGCCCTTTCAATGGTTTTGCCAAGACAACGGTCTCCGCGACAAAGCAACGCCTCTAAAATACTCGTTTCCAATGAATGATACTTCAGCGAAATGCCGGTTTTACGAACTCTTTCCACAAGTTGCCGATGGGCGTTAAGAAAATATCCCTGCGTCTGCATCCCGACACGTTCCCAAGGAGTGTGCGGCTTCGGTACAAAATTGGAAACATTCGCCGTGATAACCGGTGCGCGCCCGCGGACTTCCTTGCCGATTTTGCTGACTTCCTTACACAAATCGACAATGCCGCCGATATCTTCCGGGGTCTCTTCCGGCAAGCCGCAAAGGAAATACATCTTCACGCGGTTAAAGCCGTTTTCAAATGCCGCTTTGCAGCCGTTGTAAAGATTTTCATTTGTAATGTGCTTGCCGATGCGCTGCCGCATTGAATCAAGTGCTGCCTCCGGTGCGATAGTCAAACCGGAAGTTCTCTCGGTAGTCAGCGTTGACATTACTTTACTCAACAGATGATTAACCCGCAAACTCGGAATTGAAACCGTTACATTGAGCGGCGTTAAACGCTGCCGCAAGTGTTCCATCATTTCGTCAAACTTCGGAAAATCGCTTGTCGATAGCGAGAGTAATGAAACCTCGCTGGAACCCGTTGCCAAACATGATTGCTCCGCTATTTCGGCAATGTTTTCGGGAGAACGAAACCGCAACGGACGTTTCTGAACAGTGCTGATACAGAATTTACATCTGCCGGGACAGCCGCGCATTACTTCAACCGTAACGCGGTCCTGGATACATTCGATGAGCGGAACAATCCGGTTAATCGGCGGCGGATATTTTTCAATGTCGTCAACGACAGCGGAATGAATCACTGCCGGAACGCCGGACTCAAGCGGTTTCGGCTGTTTTGCTCTGCCGCTGGAATCATAGTCAACGCAGTACAACTGCGGTACAACAGCGAAATCAAATTGACGGGCGGTTTCCAGCAATGCTTTTTTGCGGTTGGTATGTTTCCGCTTCATCTGAAGCCAAAAATCGCAGACAGCGAGCAGTGTTTCTTCACCGTCTCCGATGACGAACAAGTCGATAAAATCGCTCATCGGTTCGGGATTAGCAGCGGAAGGTCCACCGGCGATGACCAGCGGGTCGTTCATAGTCCGGTCAGAACAGTGCAGCGGAATTTTGCCCAGCGACAACATTGTCAAAACATTCGTGTAAGATAACTCGTATTGCAGGGTGAAACCGACAACATCGAATTCGCACAGCGGCGTGAATGTTTCCAAAGAATACAGCGGCAAATTGCGTTTCCGCAAGGCGGCTGTCATATCGGGATACGGCGTGAAAGCGCGTTCACAAGCCCAGTCCGGCTGTTGATTCATAATGCCGTAGAGCAACTGCAAGCCGTAATGACTCATACCAACGGTATAGACATCGGGAAAGCAGAAGCAAAAACGTCCTTTGACGGATTCTTTCGGTTTGACGATACTGCCTAATTCACCGCCGATGTATTGACCGGGCAGATTGATTTCCGAAAGGAGAAAACGTTCTATTTCGCTGCGTAGATTTTTACTGTGTAGATTCAAGGTTTGTATTGTATCTCTTTAATTATAAAAAGACGGTCTTTCCGCAGCGAGGAATTGCTCCACCGTTTTCGGAGCATAAGGGTCTTTTTTCGGTTTCTTTTCCTTCGCTTCCCACTTCGGCATTGACGGAAAAGCATATTTGTTCTTCGTGTTGCCCTTTGTACCTGCACAACCGGTCAACAAAAGAACGCAAATCATTACCGGCAAAAGAATTAGAGCAAACCGGTTCATTGTTTTCCGCATCTCCATAAATTTTCAGGTGACTCTTTATGTCTTTCCAAACCCTCGACATTTGCTATAATCGGCAATATCGGACGAGAAATCCAGTTTTCTTCACAGTTTCTAATTACGGTATTACGTTA
>WRCR01000057.1 GCA_009783865.1 Planctomycetaceae bacterium
ACGAACCGTCAAGGGTTTTAACCGAATTTTCGTATTGAGAAAGAATGGCAAACAATTTCAACGTATTTGGGTACTTATTTTTATTCAATTTCTTAACATCCTTACGGAGTGTTTCCATGTACTGGTCAAGACCTTCGTATAAACCAACGTCTAGTGCTACTTCAGCCGCCGATGAACGGTGATATCCAGTGGGGAGATTAGGAGCGGCTCTTACCATCATTTTCCAACTATCTGCTATTGATGCCATACATTCGTCAAATGCCTTTTGTGCTTTCTTCATCGTACTAATGATATCGGCAGGAGCGTTTTGCACATGTTTTGAATTGCTTATCGATTCTTTCTCAATGACTTTATGCTCATTGTTTTCACTTGTCGGCTTGCTTTGATTGATGCCCGACAGAAAAATAAAAGGAAGTATCAGCAGCATTCCGGCGAAGATACTGACAGGCACAATCACTATCGGCTTTGTAAATGGTGATTGTGTCTGTACCGGCGGCGCAACCGGAACGGTATTGGCAAACGGGTCATAACCTTCAGGCGTTTGTTCTTCCGAAACGAGGTCGGGGAAATCAAACCCGCCCGTCGGCGGCGGCGGAAATGACGGTGATGCGAAATCATAAACATTCGTTCCAACCAGCGGCACTGTTTCCAGTTCGGATGGTTTTGCTTCAGGAAAGGTCAAGCCGTTCACGCTTCCTGCAAGAGCAGCGCGTCCATTGATGTTTTCAATTTTTGTTTCCTTTGTGACCAACCCTTGCCGAGCCAGTTCTTTCAAAACGGTCGAGGATATCGGTCCAATCTTTTCGCCGCTTTCATTGTAATAATACCAGTTTGCCATTTGAGTATATGGGAGTTGAAGTGAAGCCCGCGGCAAACTTTCAAGAATCGAAAAAAGAAAGAGTGCCACTTCCGATATTGTTTCAGGCACTCTTACCACGGAGTTCAACGAACAACACCTACCGGCACTCCCTTGGGAGGGAGCGTCTCTTCGATGTCGCTTCGTTGACAAGAACCTTTCAGTTCAGGGTGGTAATTTGCCTGAAAGCAACTGACGCAAATTTTTAATTTTAATTTACTTCATTCGGATAATTTCTCTGGGCTAAAATTGTTTGTCCGGCACTTTGCCGAAACATCATTAGAACATTATCATAAAGAAATGGAGATTGCAAGAGGGCGAGAAAAATTGATACTCAACACTGCCCATGCCTTACGGCACTGGGCTATCATTTGTTGGGGGCAATTTTGCTCTTGACTAAATCCGCACCAATCGTTACCATCCGCAGGTGTTTATGTTATTATCCGTGATTATTCCGTAATATGATTGTTCGTGTCGGAATTGTTGTTTTGGCGTTGCTAATTGGAGCGGAAAGGTTGTTTGCCAGCGACCTGCCGCCGATCAGGCTGAGTCCGGGGGCACCATCCATAGTTTGTGAGTATGGCAATGTCCAGCGGGCTTCTGTTCCTGACAACACCTTCCGCAATGTGAGCATTCAGACGGAGAATTGGACGTGGCAAATGTTTCCACAAGGTTTTATCTATCCCAACTATCTTGCGGCAGTCCAAAATCGACTCGGCGGTGCATGGAACCGCGACAATGATATCAACTGGATTTGGGACATCACACTCGGCGGCCGCGCCCCGCTGCTTCGGTATGGAAACCGAAGTGCGGTGCAACCCGAAGGATGGCAACTCGATTTGGAAGGTTCTGTACACCTGCGGCTTGACCTGAGACAATCAATGGATATGGAAGCCAACGATTTCCGCTTCGGACTGCCCCTTTCCTACGGCACCGATACTTGGCAGATACGCACCGGATATTATCACGTCAGTACCCACACGGGTGACGAAAGGATTTTACGAAATATAGTCCAGGACTATAAAAAAGGAGAACTTGACATTTCGAACCTTAATCCGGGACATGGCAGCCGCTACCGCTTGAATTATTTTCGTGAGGCATTGCTTTTCGGGTACGCTTACCGACCTACACCGAATACGCGGCTCTATGCGGAAGCGGACTACGCTTTTATGCAAGGTGAACGCACTAAACCGTGGCATTTTCAATTTGGAGCGGAGTACAGTCCCCGCTATACGGCGCAAGGATGGCGTGGTACGCCCTTTGCTGCTGTCAATGCCAGGTTAATGCAGGAGTTCGATTTCGATGGAAACATCACTTTCCAAACGGGTTGGCAGTGGCGCGGCTCCCGCAACGAGTTATTCCGAATAGGCATGCAATACTTTGCCGGTGTGAGTGACCAATACTCCTTTATCGCCCATCCCCGGGAACATAAAATCGGAGTGGGAGTTTGGTACGATTTTTGACGCGTCTGCCAGTGCCTTTTAAAGTATCTTGCTCTTTCCGCCGCAACCTGATATATTCGCGGGCTATGTAATCCGAGACCTGATATTTTAGATTATACGGAATGATGCTGTCTCTCAAACAATGCCGGAAACGGCATTAGAACTATACACAAACAATGAAAACATATTTTATTTTTACCTTCATTCTTGTTTTTTCCATTCTTGCGGCAGCACAGGATAGTACGATTCTGACTGTTGAACGCCCGAAAAATCCCGAAATCAACAGCGGTGTCAATGCGGCAATCAACGGTGATACCAAAGCGGCAGAGTCACATTTTCTGAAAGCACGGCAGAATGATGCCGGCAGCAGACCGGGCGGTATCGAAGCGGCTTCTGCTTTTGCTGACCCGAAGAACGGCAAGCCGAACTTCGGCAAGATGCGGTTCTGGCTGGAAAAGACCGCCGAGGACTTTCCAGAAGACCCCGAAGCATTTTTGCTGCTTGCCGACATCGCTCTTTCGGAAGACCGTCTCGTGGAATCCTCAATGTTAACGGAACACGCCGCTAAACTTATTGATACCGATAAGGTCGCAAAAGAACGTCAGAAAAATCTTATCCTTCAAGCCGAAAATATAAGAGCGGATATTGCCGAAAGCCGTGAAAGATGGAACGATGTCTTGCGTTCTCTGCAACGGCTTCGGGTACTTGAACCGGAGAACGGGAATTATTTGTATCGGCTTGGCATTGTTAATTTCCGCAGCGGCAACCGCAGTGAGGCGGAGAAATTTCTTAACGAAGCGGCAGCGAAAGATAAGCAAATCTTGCCCGCTCTTGTTGTGCTGGCACAACTTTCGGAGTACGACGGCAAGCGTGACGAAGCAAAAAAGATTCTTGACGAAGCATTGCAAAAGAACGGTGAAGAGCCGCGGGTGCTGATTACCGCCGCCGACTTGGCTTTGCTCTGGGGGCAACTTGACAACGTAAAAAAGTATGCGGAGAAAGCGAAAAAACTCGCACCGGAAACGGTTGATGCCGACATACCGCTCGGTATTGTTGCGCTTTATGAGGGCAATTATACCGCTGCCGAAGAGAATTTTTCGGAGGTTTGCCGTTCTTTTCCTGACAATTCGCGGGCATTGACGGGGCTTGCGCTGTCGCTTTGCGAGCAGGATGACAAGCAGAAACTTCGCCGTGCTTTTTTTACGGCAAGGAAGAACGCTGAGGATCATCCCAATTCGGTCGATGCGCAGACAACGTTGGCGTGGGTGTTGTTTTGTGCGGATGCGGTTGAAGAAGCGGAGAAGATTTTGATGCGATTGTTCGAGAACGGCGAATTGAATTCGCCCGGCGGTTATTATCTTGCGGAAGTTCATCTGAAGCAGAACCGAAAAGACGAGGCGTTAATTTTTTTGAAATCCGCGTTGGAATCTAAAGCCGGTTTTCCGAAAAGAACAGCGGCGGAAGCACTATTGAAAAAGTTGCAGGAGGAATAATTTAGCCGGTACTCCGGCTTCAAGAACTCTCAAACGATTGCGGCTCTGTTCCCGCCGCTCACTACTCGCTACTCGCCGCGGTGTTCCAACTCAATCACGCAATCCGCCGCTTGAATTATCTGCGGATTATACTCAATCACGATAATAGAATGTCCCGTCTGAATCAACGCATCGAAACAATCAAGCAACTGAACAATGTCCGCAAAATGCAGTCCCGCCGACGGCTCATCAAGAATAAATAAGGTCTTCGCCTTTTTGATTTGCGCCAGATGCGCCGCTATCTTCAACCGCTGTGACTCACCGCCCGAAAGAGTATTCGAGGGCTGCCCCAGTTGAATGTAATCCAAACCCGCATCGAGCAAATACTTAATCTTATGCTGCACCTTTGCCTTTCCCCGAAAAAACGCAAACGCCTCGCGGGCTGTCATCGCCAGCACATCGGTAATACTGTTTCCGCGATACAGAACTTCGAGTACTTCATTGCGGTACCGCTTTCCTTTGCATTCGGGACACGGGATATTCAAATCCGGCAGGAATTGCATATCGGTTGTAGTGTATCCGTCTCCTTTGCAAAAACTGCATCTTCCGTCCTCGGTGTTAAAACTGAAATAACCGGCGGTGAAATTGCGTGCCTTTGCTTCCGGTACCGCTGCGAAAACATTGCGGATTTCGTCAAGGATTTTCAAATAAGTCGCTGGATTAGAACGCGGCGTGCGTCCCGCCGGCAACTGGTCGCCGAGTACAACGTCTTCAATGTGCTGCGCTCCGTCCAACTTTTCAAACGGCAACGCTTCGACGGTACATTCCTTGCCGACATAATTGCACAACGCCGGATAAAGCGTTTCGAGTACAAGCGAGGACTTTCCCGCTCCGCTGACACCGGCAACAACACAGAGAACACCGAGCGGAAACGACACCGATATATTCTTGAGATTATGTCCCGCGCAGTTGCTTATCGTGATGGAACCGCCGCTCGGTTTTCGTTTTTTTTCTTTGGGCAACAGTTTGCGTTTGCCGGAAAGATATTCGCCGGTCAATGAAGTTGGACTGCTCAACATTTCCTTCGGCGTTCCTTGAAAAACAATGCTGCCGCCGTCTTTACCGGCACCAGGTCCGATTTCGATAAGCATATCGGCATTGCGAAGAAATTGTTCGTTGTGTTCTACAACCGCCAGTGTGTTGCCGCTGTCACGCAGTTTCATCACGGCGGAAATCAGTTTCGTTATATCCTTCGGATGCAGACCGGCACTCGGTTCGTCCAAAATATAAAGAACGTCTGTCAAGGAAGAAGCGAGTACCGAAGATAATCGGATACGGCGCAATTCTCCGCCGCTCAATGTTGCGGCAGGTCGGGAAAGCGTTAGATAATCCAAGCCGGTTTCCGTTAAGAACTCAATGCGCTGCCGGATATTCTCCGCTGCTCTTTTGTTAGCGGCAGTTATATCCAGCGCATCGATAAACGGCAACAATTCGTCAAACCGAAGACCGCAAACTTCGGCGATGTTCTTGCCGGAGACCTGCACCGCCAACGCTTCTTTGTTGAGACGTTTGCCGCTGCATTGCGGGCAGACCTTCGTTTCTTTTTTTTCGGTGATAGAACCGAGTCCTTCGCAAGCGGAACACGCACCGAGCGGATTGCTGAAGTTAAACAGATTCAGCACCGGCTGCTGAAAGTCCGTTCCGCATTGATTGCAGCAGAAATGTTCCGAAAATGATAATATGTCCCATTGCGTTTTGTCGATTTTGTTTGGAATAAGAACTGGAATAAGAATCCGGCATTGTCCTTCGCCGAAACGCATAGCGGTTTCCAGCGATTCAACGATGCGGCTCTCTTCGCTCTTACCGAGTGTTAAACGGTCGGTGATGATGAGTATATCCGATTTAACCGCAGTGCCGAAACCGTTGGGAAGCGTTGTGTCATCGAATCGAAATGGGATACCGTTATACAAGCCGCGGACGAAGCCCGCTTCTTTCCAATTTCGGATGGACTCGCTGTGTTCCGTATCAAGCGGTGCCGGAAAAGCAATTTGTATCTGCTGCTGTTCTTCTGTGATTTTATTACTGCGGAGAAGTTGCTGCAATCCATCGGCAATGCTTTGCGGCGTATCTTTTTTAACTTCAACGCCGCAGTCGGGGCAAAAGCATTTACCGATTTTCGCAAACAGGAAACGCATGTCGTCATACACTCCTGAAACAGTACCGGCAGTGCTGCGGCTTGCGTTTGAAATGGTTCTTGCGGTGACGGCAATCGTAACTGGTATTCCGTCAAGGATTTCCGCTTTCGGTTTTTCGAGCGGTTCGAGGAACCGGCGCACATCTGCCGAGAATGTTTCGATATATTTTCGTTGTCCTTCGGTATAGAGTGTATCAAAGACGAGTGAACTTTTTCCGCTTCCGCTGCGTCCGCAAAAGACGATGAACGCGCCGGTCGGCAAATCAAGGTCGATTTCCTTGAGGTTATTAACGGAGACCTTTCGGAGTTTTATCATTATTTTTCTGAACCGCTGATTACGCTGATTAAATGATTAGTATGATTAGTATAAATAACGTAACAGACGGCAGCGGCTGGGCTAACTCTTACACTATCGTCGACAGCGAGGTAAAGTCGAGCGGTTTGGAATTCTTGCGGTAATACAATTCAATTTCACCGAAATTGCCGGTCTGAAAAATGTCGGCGTACTCATGCCGGACAAGTTCCAGCGATGCCATAAAAATACCGATGAGAACGCTTTTGTTTTGCCCCGGCGAAAATAGTTGCCGAAATGAAATCCGCTCTTCAAGACAAAGCCGCTGATGTATCCGCTTCATATAAGTCGTAATCGGCGTTTCGTCATAAATAACTTCATGCTGATGCTGCGGCGAATTCTCCCGCAATATCCGACCGAAAGCACTGACCAAATCCCAAAGTTGCACTTCACGAATCGGTTCGGCAGCGGGATTCTTCCGTCGCGGCGGTAAATCATTCGCAGCCCGCGCCAGTTGCAGTTGCCAGCGTTCACTTCGCTGTTGCAGCCGCGCAGCCGCATCGCAGTACTTTTTGTATTCCAGCAGTTGTTTCACTAATTCCTGCCGCGGTTCTTCAATTTCCGGTTCGGTAATCTCTTTACCATTGACTACGGATTCAACTTTCATTTCCAAAAGAATACTTGCCGCCGCTAGAAAATCGCCCGCTAGGTCGAGGTTAATTTCTTTCAGAATGGAAATGTAATCGAGATACTGTTCGAGAACCGGCAAGACGCAAACCTCTTCGATATCCAATTCGTTTTTGCGTATCAGATACAGAAGCAAGTCAAGGGGACCTTGAAAAAAAGGCATCCGAAGTGAAAACATGTTATGCCCTCCTTAAGTTTAACATCAGGTCAACTTCGCCGACTGTTATGTTCAGCGTCTGCGCAATCTGATTAGCGGTGCAGCCGTTGTCCGCCAGCAGTTCCACTTGTTTCCGCAGTGACAGATGCGGACTCGATGCCGGTTCAGGCACGGCTTTGTCTGACTTATTGTGAACCGTAAAATTACCGCCGGTATACGTACCATCGTTGTAAAGTGTTTCCAGCGAAAGCGCGTTATGCGGACGCTTCACCGCCTTTGAAGGCGGTTTAACAAACGGAACAGTGTGATTCGGACTCGACAACGCCGATTGAATTCTGATATTTGCCTGCGCAGATGCCGGTATTGCTGTTTCGGCAGGCGGCGGTGAAATTATCTTGACGGGCTTCGGCTCTTCTCGGATTGCTTCACTTGTAATTTGTTCTTCGAGTTCTCCGATAACTTCGTTGAAGGGCTTTGCCGGCAAGTTTTCCATCTCAGAATTTCGGATTAAATTGCCTCCGGAAATGCTTTCACTGCTTTGCGTCTCCTCTTCGTAATCCTTATCAGCATAACCGTCAGTATGACCGGTATTTTGAATTGGCGGAGTGTTGTCTTGTTGATTGTTTCCTTGTTCTTTCTTTATCAATTTTTCGAGATGGTCGATGAGTACTTCAAGCCGGCTGGCGGCGCGGTCTGCTTCGAGAGTCAGCGTTTGCAGGGCAAGCATTTTGGTATCAATCTGGGCGTTGACGGTTCGCCGGATTTGGTCGATTTCGACTTCCCATTGAGCGATATTTTGCGGCGTGTACATTCCGGTAAACGGCGTACTGGTTTTGTTGATGGGAATAGGAACCCGTTTCGGTGCAGTCCCGCTTTTAGGTTTGACCGGCTGCCCGGATTGTTTCCGCCGCTGCATTTCTTTTTCGTGTGCTTCTTCGATTAACTCTTGCTGTTCACGTTTTTGTTGTGCGTCAAGTGCGAATCGTTTTCGGACGTGCCACAGCAGCGACAGTGTCATTATCACTATACTGGCAATAAACAATAAATTTAGGTCGTCCATCGTAATTTAATAATCGGTCAGAGCGAAATTGCAAATACACACCGTCTTATACCAAAAACGGGGATTTCAGGCAAGACGAAAAATGCGCCGGGCATAGTTGACTTTTTCCCAATCCTATATTAAAATAGCCGCAATCGGATGGTTGCCTGAGTGGACTAAAGGACCGGTCTTGAAAACCGGCGTGCGGAAACGTACCGGGGGTTCGAATCCCTCACCATCCGCTATTCTTTCAACAATACGAGTTTTTCAACAATACGAGCGGCGGGTGATAACCCGCCCAAAAACCTAATTCATTATACAACTATGCGTACTGCTAATGTTATTTTTGCCTCGTGTGCACTCGGTATTATTATCGGTCTCGGTTCTGCTTTTTGTGCTTTGACTTACGACGGCTGGAATCCCGAACTCGAACACAAGCGGCATTCCGAGTTGGTCAGAGAAATAGCACAAAGAATCGAAAATCCAAACGCAAAGGCGTTCATTGAAAATACCGTTTACGACTTCGGAATCCGCGATGTCAAAGACAAAGGAAAATGCGAGTTCTACATCAAGAATGTCGGCACTGAAACTCTGACGCTGGAAGTCAATCGGACAACCTGCACCTGCACCGGAATTGATTTATCGGTGAAGAATCTTGCGCCCGGCAAAACCTCAGTCGCAACGCTTCGTTACGATGCCGAGCGGGCAACACCGGGACCTTACAATCAAGGCGGCACTATCGTAACTAACGACCCTGAAAACCGCGAAATCTATCTTTCCGTCAAAGGAATTTTCACTACGCCGATTGTGATGAATCCCGGCGCAGTTGTTTTCTCTTCTCTGCATAGTTCGGCGCAGCAGACCGCAAAGGTCCGCATTTACGGTTTCGAAAAAATCCCGTTGAAATTGGAAAATCCGCAGTGGAACAACAAGGAACATTTTGTTTTCGAGTTTAGTCCTTCGGAATTGAATGAAGCGGATAAAGAGGACTCCATGAACAAGAACGCCAGTTCCGTCTATGAAGGAGCGGTTACCGTGAAGCCCGGTTTGCCGATAGGAACATTTCAAGAGAGGTTTACGATAAAGACGAATTACATCAGCGAGCCGGAGTTTGAATTCACGGCAAAGGGACAGGTTGTCGGCAGTTCGATTTCAATTTCGGGTATGAGTTTCAACAAAGACCGCGGTGTTCTTTTGATGGATAAGACCGTTCAGGGACAATCTATCAAGCGGGATGTAATGATTTCGTTTATCGGTTCGTCGGCAGCCCGCGCAAACTTGCAGAAGAAGGATGTGGTGCCGGAGTATCTTAATATCACATTGTCGGAGCCGAAGGACATCGGCAAAGATGTGGCGGTGCGCCGGTTTTATACTATGTCGGTTGAAGTGCCGGCAAGCGCGCCGGTCGGCAGTTTCATGAAAGCGGACAGCGGCGAATGCGGCGTTATAACGCTTGAGACGGGACTTACGGAAAATCCCGTTATTAAAATCCCCGTTGAATTTTCGGTGGAGAGGTGAACAGTACTCATAAGGAGAAATACAATGTCAGAACAACAAGCACCATTGACCGCCGAAGTTATTTTTGAAATGTTCCGGCAATCGGAGAAACAGATGCGGGAAAGGTCGGCTGAAATTGACCGGAAATTACTCGAAACCCGCAGACAGATTGGCGACCTCACTTCCCGCGTCGGTGAAATTATCGAAAACATGATTGGCGGCGACATTGTTGAACAATTTCAAGCATTGGGAGTTCCAATAGACAGTCATTGCCGAAACCAAACCTTTGGACCGCCGGGGACCTGCGAGTATGGTGAAATCGACGTGCTTCTGCAAAACGGCGATACGGTTGTTCTCATCGAAGTAAAAACCCGTTTGACCGCAGAACACATTGATGAACACATTGAACGTATTGAAAAATTCAGACGTTGCGGCAAAGAAAAGCGGCGTATGCTCGGCGCAGTTGCAGGCGGAGTTGTTGCCGATGATGTTGTTAAATACGCTCACAGAAAGGGATTATACGTTATCGTTCAATCCGGCAGAGCCGTTGAAATCATCAAGCCGACCGAAGAGTTTAAAGCAAAAGAATGGTAAAATCCTCGTCTCTATTGCAATCCGCTCTGGACAATGTTATAATCTCCGACGTTCATTGTCAATATAACCAAGATTAGAAGATAAATACTATGAGTATTCTCAAAAAACCCAGCATTATGTTTAGCCGAATAAGCGAATGGATGAGCGGACGCGTTTTCCGAATCGTTCACGGAAATAATCTCGTCTATAATACCTGCTGGGAAGACCCCCGCATCGATAAGCAAGTTCTCGACCTCGGTGCCGATGACAACCTGCTCGTTATTACTTCCGCCGGCTGCAACACTCTTTCATACGCTTTGACGGGATTAAATCACGTCTATGCCGTTGATATGAATCCGCGCCAGAATGCCCTCCTCGAACTAAAAATTGCCGGTATTCGGCAGTTGGATTACGAAACATTCTTCCAAATGTTCGGCAACGGACACGTGGTAGGCATCAAAGGATTATACGAAAAACGGCTTCGGGGCGAACTTTCCCCGTGGGCGCGGCGGTATTGGGACAAACGAATCAAACGCTATTTCGACAGTAAACGGAAAAGTTTCTACTTCTGCGGTACGACCGGTGCGTTTGCCCGCATCATCAACAACATAATGGACAAATATAAACTTCGCGGCGAAGCATACGAACTACTCAATGCGAAAACACTAGACGAACAGAAAGAAATCTGGTTCGGCAAAGTGCGCGATAAGTTGTGGAGCAAATTCGTCAAGTTTCTCATTAACCGCGATACAACGCTTTCGATGCTCGGTGTTCCGAAATCACAGCGGAAACAAATCGAAACGCAATACGACGGCGGTGTTGTTAAATTCGTGCAGGATTGTCTCGATGCCGTCTTCGGCGAACTGCCGATTCAGGATAATTACTTCTGGCGGGTTTATGCGACCGGCAGTTATACGCCCAGTTGCTGTCCCGAATATCTTGAAGAACAGAATTTTGCGGCATTGAAAAGCGGGCTCGTTGACAGAATATCAACTCACTCTGATACGGTGGAAGGGTTTTTGCGAAAAAATCCCGATGTCAAAATATCGCGGTTCGTTTTGCTAGACCACATGGATTGGCTTTCGCATCATTTGTATCCGGCGTTGGTTTCAGAATGGGAAGCGATTATTGCCTGCGCCGCCGAAAACACGAAAATCATTTGGCGCAGCGGCGGTCTGCGGACAGAATACATCGATACCGTTCCCGTTGACTGGTACGGAGAAAAGAAACAACTCGGAGAGGTTTTGACAATGTATCCTGAACGTGCTACCGAACTGCATAAGTTAGACCGCGTTCATACTTACGGCAGTTTTTATATTGCCGACTTGCAGAAGCGGGATTAAACCTGTATTAAGAACTGTATTGAGGAAAGCATGAAATACGAACTTGCTTACGGTAAAAAGAAACTTGCCATCGAACTGCCGGAAAATAATGTTGTCAAAGTGCTGAACATCAAGTCAGCACCGCCGCTTGAAGAACCGGCGGAAGATGTCCGGCAGAAACTGCTGCATCCTAACGGGACTTTGCCGCTCTTCGAAATTGCGGCGGGAAAACAAACGGCGTGCATCGTTATCTGCGACATCACCAGACCGGTGCCGAATAAAATCATTCTGCCGCCGATGCTCGAAACGCTTGAAAACGCCGGTATTAAACCGAAAGACATCACGATACTCGTCGGCACCGGCTTGCATCGGGCAAGTTTTCCCGAAGAGAAAGACGAAATGCTCGGCGTAGACATCCGGTCGAGATACAATGTCGAAGACCACATTGCGAAAGATATATCGCAGCATACCTATCTCGGCGATTCCACCGGCGGTGTTCCGATTTGGATAGACAGCCGCTATATGGAAGCCGACGTGAAAATCCTGACCGGTTTGATTGAGCCGCATTTCATGGCGGGTTTCAGCGGCGGACGAAAATCGATTTGTCCGGCAATCGCAGCAGCGGAAACGATTCTTGCGTGGCATTCCCCGCGATTTCTTGAACATGAAAACGCAAAGTTCGGCTGCCTCGAAAACAATCCGGTGCATACCGAGATAATCGAAATTGCCAAAAAGGCGGGCTGCGACTTTATCGTTAATGTTGTTATCGACCACGAAAGAAAAATCCTGAAAACCGTTGCCGGCGAAATGGAAGCGGCGCATCTCGAAGGCGTTGAGTTTGCCCGACAGATTGTCACCGATACCGTGAAAGAATCGGTTGACATTGTAATAACCAGTTCGGCGGGCTATCCGCTGGATAAGACGTGGTATCAGTCCATCAAAGGCATAGTCGGCGCGCTGGATATTTTGAAGGAAGGCGGCATCATCATTTTAGCGGCGGCTTGCGACGAAGGATTCGGCAGCAAGGAGTTTGAAATCATCGCCGAAAGGTTTTCGACAATAGACGATTTTATGAAAGCGATTTGCAGCGGTGCTTTTCAAAGCGTTGACCAATGGCAGGTTGAAGAATTGGCGAAAGCACTGCGGAAAGGCAGGGTTATCGTTGTTTCGGACGGTTTGAGACCGGAACAGTTTGAGCGGTTTTACGTCAAACATTCACCGACCGTTGAAGAAGCAGTTGCGGCAGCACTAAAAGAGTTAGGAACCGACGCAAAAATTGCGGTGATGCCCGACGGACCGTATGTGATGGCGGAGGTTGATTAAATTCTGCGTCAAAGAGGCGGGGACTTTAGTCCCCGCAGCCCTGTAACACGTCATCAATCTCTTCCATGATTGTTTCCGTTTCGCACAATACTGCTATGATTTGCTGATAATGTTCAATCTCGGCAAATGATAATACCTTTCCTTTACGGTCTTTCAACCACTTCTGCGCAGGTTGATAACCGCCGATAAAAAAGTCCCAAGCACTTGCCGGTATATTATCGAAATACTGCGTTTCGTTGATATACACTTTGCCGCCTGCATATCGGATTGTTTCAACTCTATTCGTACCGGCAATGGGATAGTTTGCCAAGTCCGGTACAGAAACAACTTCTTCCATCAAGTGCAGCCGCCGCAGTTTGCCGCCTAATTCTACCTGCCGCCAAAACGTTTTTACGTCATCAGGATACGGCACACGCGGAAAATC
>WRCR01000058.1 GCA_009783865.1 Planctomycetaceae bacterium
GGAAAGAAGCCGCTGCGTCAATGTTTGACTGGTTTCCGAAGACATTTTCACCGTCTTTCCCGTTCCGGCAGTACCGGAAAAACGTTCATTGCAGAGTTTGACCATCGCTTCGTATTCTTCGCCGATTGTCTTCGGTAAAGCATCTGTGTTATAATTTTTTGCTTCAGGAAGGAACAGCGATAATTTTTCCGCTGCATTCTGCCGAATGGATTTGAGATTGCATTGCAGTGCTTTCAGCAAGAACGGATAACTGTCCCGTATTTGCCACGCCGAGATGGATTCAAGCACCGCGTCTTGAATCCGTACTGAATCGGAAAGATATTTTTCGGCAATTTCTTTTGTTTGCGGAGTACAAGTGTCCGCTAAGGCACGGGCAACTTCGAGACGAACTTCCCATGCCGTGTCATCGCTCTGTTTGAAAACATCGTCAAGCAAGCCGTATTTGCGGAGTATCTCAACCGCTTTCGCCCGATTTTTACCGATGGGGTCGCGCAACTTTTCTCTGATTAACGGAATCGCAGTGCGGCAATTACTTTCGGCAAGTGCGTCCATTGCGGCGTTCCGCTGTGCCGCTGTGCCGTTCAAGTCGGAGCGGAGTATTTCCAGAATTGACGGCTCTTTCCATTGACCGAGGACTTCACTGATTTCTGCACGAATCAGCGGTTCAACTTCCTTTTTGGCGTATTCCAGAAACGCTTCGGGCAAGCGTTCCTGTCTGTTAACGGCGATGTTGTTTCTTTCGATATGCCGCCGGAGTTGCCAGAGTCGCACACATTCAAGCCGGACTTTCGGATTCTTTGCATTCAACGCTTCGGTGAAACAGGGATGTTCCCAAGGAGCGGACTTTTGAGCTAACGAGTTCAGCAATTCAATCCAAAGGTCGGCAGTTCCCGACGATAATTTGTTTTCGGTGATTCCCGTTTTCGGATTAACTTTTGAGACCTGTTTTTCCTTGACGGTTTCAATGAGCGGCGGAAAGTCGTCTGCGGGAACATCGTCGAGGTATGCCAGCGTTTCGGCAGCCGCACAGCGCATTTCGGCTGGCAATGAATTATTCTCAATCGCTTGTTTCAACAAGTTTACGAGTTGCACACTGTTGTTTTGTGCAGTGTTATCCGAATAACCGCGCGCCAGAAGTATTGCCGCATTAGACCGCAAGAGAAGATACTGTTTGTCCTGATAAGAATTTCTTGTCAGGAATAGCGAAATATCCTGCTGTTCTTCCGGCGGAGTTGTGAGCAGCGTTTCGACTTCGGGATTGTACCACCGCCAAGTCGAAATCAAGCCGCCGGAGTACTCGAAGGAATGCCGGTTTTCTTTTTCCGCTTCTTTGCGGGAAAGATTCAGCCGGTTAAATACCGATTTACGATTAAGTGCCGCGGCGTTGCGCTGCCGGTCATCTTCTTTGCCGCCGTTTAATGTTTCGGCGATGTACCGCTCTAATTCGTTGTTTCTCACCCATGAATTTTTCGAGAGTTTGCTTTCGATGTCGGCGAGTATCTCGTTTTCTTCGGCATTCTCTTTTACTTCGCTTAGCGTTCTGCGGGGAGTTAATCCGGCAAACGGACTTTCTTCGTTTTGATGTTCGGAATTAGAATGATGTGCGGTCTTGACGGCGTGATGCGGCTGACGCTCAAACAAGGAACAGCCGCAAAAACATACGGTGAATAACAAAATGTAAAAGTACTTCGATGGGTCATCCATAACCGTGAATTATTTGTTTTTGACCGCTGTCTTACGACTGCGGCTATCATTGCGGTATAATTTATTTTTAACCGCTTTTGAGAACTTTGTCGAGTAGTTCAGCACTGAAGGTTTCCAAAGCGAACTTAATATCGCCGAGGTTCACTTTCAGCGGTTTAATATCCATGTTTTTATCTGCTTCGGCATTTGGTCCGCCGGACGTTCTGCCGATTCCTTCTCCCATTACCATTCCTTCGCCGCCTCCTTCCATTTGCGGACCGGCAGCGGCTTTTTTCCTGTCATCGAGTTTTTTCTGCCTTTCGTCTTTTTCATCCAGGTAAGTGAACAGGTTCCGCATTGCTGCCTGAGTGCTGTTTATTTTTTTGACCATTGGACTGTCGGTCGGAATAGCCGACATCATACCTTTGGCAGTTGATGCGGAGCCCTTTACTCCGCCTCGAATTCCGTACATAATATCTTCGAATTCTGATTTTACCCGTTGAAATACGTTGATTACTTCCAATTTCTTTTCGACAGGCAGGGAGTCAAACGGCGGTCCGGTATCAACCGCTTGTCCGGCGGGACCGGTTCTCATACCGCCTTCTCCGCCTAGAGCCGAAACGCCGCCGGTTTCCGCCTTTGTTTTTGCTAACATATCGCTAATGATTTGTATTTCGCTGTCGCTCAGTTGCTTCGTAAAATCCAGCAGGGTGGTTATGATGTCGTCGTATGGGACCGGCGTTGCAGTTTCTCCTAACGCTTTATAATTTAATTCTCCTAAAGCGCGGGCTGCTCTTGTCCGCATTTCGACGGCTTCCCCGTTGTTTTCAAGGATATCGTAAAACGTCTTTATTCCTTTTACAATGTTGCCGGGAGCGGCATTTCCGCTGCCGAGCAAAGCGAGTCCGTCAATCGCACGGGTTCGGAAACAATCGATGAGATACTGGGCATTCTTGTCTTCGTTACCCGCTGCCGGTTTGCCGTCGGTTATAATCTTGACAAGCAGATTGGGAACTGCCGCGGTATTGAGATTCGCATCGGCAATTCCCATAGCGCAGTGCCGCACAATGCCCAGCAAGGCACCGAGTTGAATATATTGCGGATTATTTCCTTTGTTGTACTGTTCAATCAGGTACGGTAGTGCCGGTGCATAAGCGGTTGGTGCCGAATTATTATCTTTTGCTTTTGCTTGTGACAGAAGACCGATTGCCAAGACGGCGTTATATCTTGCGGTCGGAGTTGCCGCTGCGTCTGCCGCCATTTTTTGAAGTATCTCGAAGGACTTCTTAAGCAGATACTCGCGGGTACTGCCGGTTAGCGGGTCAAGGTCTTTTTTTATGAAATCGTCAAGATAGGTCTGTACCAATCCTTGCGTATCCGGGTTTGTCCAGCGTGCAAAATAGTACGTATCGAAGAAAGCATCCCGTTTTGCATTGTCCGCTAACATTTTGGCGGTTTCTGTCCGAAATTTTGCGGGTTCTTTGTTTCCGCCGTATGTTTTTTCCAAGTCGGCATCGATGTTCCACGCCTTATATTTTGCAAGCGTCTTGTCATCGGAAAGCGGCTTTGCGGCATCGGGATTCGGCGCAGCAACATTAACCTTTGCATCCGCCGGTTTTGCTGCGGGAGTTGTTTTACCGCCGCTCGCCGGCGGTTTGCTCTGCGCATTCAAAGACGGAACGGACAGATAAACACATAAAACAATAACACAAAAGTACGGATAAAATCGGTGCATGGCAGAAACATTTAGTAACGGACAAACAAGTGAAAAAACTGCGCTGTCATGATACACTATTTGTCCCATGTTTGTCAAGGGGGATAAATCCCTCCGAAAAAAATAAAAAATTCCGCTGATGCCGGTACCCTGTATTGTTTTTTCCCGTAATTGCGATACAATGGAGCCATTAATTAACATTTTGCCTTTTCACACCCGCCGATATTTTTGTATTATGAGTACTGAACTGCCGCTTGATGTTGCTGTTATTTTGGAACAGAGCAGTGGACAAATTGCTGTCGCCGAAATGATTCTTGACGAATTTACCGCACAAATTCCGGACGATGTTGCCAACATCGAAGCGAATCTTTCCAATGGTGATTTTCTCGCTGCGAGTAAATCGGCGCACCGGCTCAAAGGTTCTGCGGGAACACTCGGCGGGAAAAAACTGTATACACTTTGTACGGACGTTGAACTTGCCGGTAAAGAAGGCAGAGGAGACGACATGAAAAAACTGTTTGAAGACCTTAAAGTCGAGGCAGAACTTTGTAAAGAAGCGATTCCTGCTGTCAAAGCCGCTATCGGCTGTTGACCGCATTAAAATATCAGTAATACTTTTCAAACCATTTTGGAGTTTTCAATTATGTCATGTCACTGCGGATGCGGTAATGAACTTAACAACGTGCGGAACAAAATAGCCGAATTGGAAAAAGACGGCAAGTCCGCCGAACTGGCGGCCCTCTATGCCGGTGCTGCGGTTTTGCAATTTGAGTCTGGCGGCGAACTAAACGATATAGTTGCCGAATTCAACAAGGCGGAAGTGATACTGATAGACCTGCTGGCGGAAAACGAAGATGTCGAAATACGCCGCGCACTCGGCAATGTGTATTTACAGCGCGCTGTTGCTTACAACGACTACGACGATTACGAAGCCGCACTCGAATCCTACGGGGATGCCGTGAAAACGTTAAAGCCGCTCGACGATGCCGGAGACGGCGAGGCAAAATATGATATTGCCGGCATTAAATTGAACCGCGGTACGATTAAACATGAAATCGGCGGCTTTGAAGAAGCAAAAACCGATTTTGACGAAGCGTTCACAGCGTTTCGGGCTGTTGAAAAAATCAGCGAGTTGGATACCCGCTACTTTATGGCAAAGGTTTCCGTTGCGCAAGGACATCTGTTTCGGGACATGGTCGAGCCGATTGACAAAGTTGTTGATGCTTACAACCGCGCAATGCGGCTTTTCGTAGAGTTAATCGAAGGCGGAGACCTCACACTCGAACGGGAACTGGCAAACGCCTTGATAGGCAGATGTAACGCCTATTACGAAGAATATAAAGAAGGAGAATTTGAATCCGAAGAGAAACACAGTGCTAAAATCGAAGATGTATTGCTCGACATCCGCCGCGCCATCGGTATTCTCCAAAGAATTGTTGACGAAGGAGACGAAAGCGACAGCGCAAAGGCAGATTTATTTTATCCTGTCTCGACAGAGGGTTCAATACTTTTCGACTTAGAACGGTTCGAAGAAGCAAAGAGCGTGTACGACGGCATCATTAAAAACTTCTCGGAATTTGCCGAAGAGGAAGATCCCGTTCTTTTGAATCACTATGCGTCGGCACACGAGTCCCGCGGTGCCTGTTTCATGCATTTAGATGACCAGAAAAGTGCGCTGGGCGACTTTGATGAATCCATCAAACTTGCCGGGAAAATTCAGAGTCCTTCTTTCGATTTGGAAGACGATGAACGCTTTCTGTTCCTGCCGTCTTTGGCGACTTATTATGCTAACCGCGCTAATTGTTATGCCGCACTCGGACAACTGGACAAAGCACGGGAAGACGGCAATTATGGTCTCGAACTGGTAAAATCGCTGAAAGAAAATATCGGCGAAGAAGCCGACATATTTATCGAGATTTTTGAACAAATGCTGGAACAGTGGAAGTAAAGAAGCGGGAAAAACGTTAATGAATACAGTCGAAAATTACAATTTATTTCAAACGTTTTCTTTTTTGCCTGAAACAGCAAAAACGGAGATAGCGGATTTGATTATTTTGCGGAGCGCGCAGGCAGCGGAAATGAAACAAGACAAACTTCTTGAATTATTGCTCAATGCTCCTGTTGCTACAGAAGAGGAAATTCAATTACAGGATAATGTTCGCGGACACTTGCGGCAGTGGAAGATAAACGGGTTTTGATTGATTCCAGTGTGTTTATTGAATTTTTTCGTTCGACTAACAAAGAAAGTACGTTGTTGGTAAAAATGAAACGGGAAGGTTGGATTTTCTGCACATCAAGCATCGTGCAGTACGAGGTCTTATGCGGAACGGAATACGAGCATTTGGATTTTTGGAAAAACATTTTTGACTGTATAGAGGTCTTTCCATTTGGCAGGACATCAGTTGATAAAGCGAGGGATATTTACCGCAGTTTGAAAAAGAATAACAAACTGATTGAAGTACGTGATATTTTAATTGCTGCTGCGGCAGCAGAACATAAATTGCCGCTAGTTACGTTAAATACTGAACATTTCAAAAGGATTGCAGATTTAGTCGTTTGGGGAAATAAATAAACCACACCAAATTTGCCGGACGGAACCGGCGGGCGTAAGCCCGCCGCTCTTACTATTCACTCTTAACTATTCACTTTAAAACGTGAACCTTGTCACGAATTCGACACGTGTTGCTTCGCCTGGACGCAAAGTCCGTACCGTATCCGTTGCGGCATTATACTGCTGCCAATGCGTCCGCCAGAAACTCAATTCTACGCCGGTCATCAACATTGCCGTCCAGTTATACATGACGTTGACGAAAAAACAATGGTTGTAATTGCGGGCAAGCCCGTTAGGAGTCGAACCTCCGAGTACGTCTTTGTTAACCGGGTCATCAATCGAAAAACAGACGTTGTTTTGCAGTTTATCCGTCCAGAAGTATTGGAGTCCAATCCAGCCGCCCTGACCTGTGATAACACGCTGTAGATAGATGTCAACGCCCTGCATGATACCGCCTTCGACACCGCTCAAGTTGTCACCGAAAAAGTACTCCGCTTGAAGCCGCAATCGCTTTGAGAACGGAACATCTAAATCGCCGTTAATTGACCAGGTCTTGTGATATTTGCGTCCTACACCGCCCGGGGAGCCAAGTCCGTAATCAAACCGCTGTTCACCAAAATGTGCGGACACGCCGATGGTTATCGGGTCTAACTTATTGCTGCTGCAAAAAACATCGCAGGAATTAGGATTAAATTCGTATCTGTTATTTCCAAAGGCGTAAGCGATTCGTCCTTGCAAAACGGGATAATTTCCCATTGAAGCGGTACACCAATTCACACCGGCTGCGTCCCGTATTATATTGTCGGTAAGTGCGAACTGGAACAGTAAATCGTCGGCATTGCTTAAATAGAAGCGTCTGTCAACCTTGAGCATAGCGCGGCGGTAACCGTTGTTTCCGACGGCGGCACCGGCTGTGTAATTCAAGGTCTTCGGAAAGAGCGGCGATATTACTTCCCAATCCTGACCGGCGAGAAACTTCGTGTATTTATCTCCGACCGAAACGTATGCTTTCCGCATCATAAAGCCGGGTCTGTTGCGGACTGTCCACGCGCCTTGAAAGTCGAATTCATAAGCGGCATTGATTTTCGAACCGCTCCAAGTTGGGATACCGGGTCCGTCAAGAAAAACGCCGAAGCGGCTGGACTTCGCATCGACTTGAAAATCGCTTGCGTCTTCCAAATCCGGCGAATTGATGAAAGCGCAGTAGTCGCCGTTGAGGGCTTTTTGCGAATCGTAGGATGCACTTAAATTAACATAACCGTAGGGGGTAATCGTAAATTGTCCTTTTTTCCACGCAAGTTTTTTCTCTTCCTGCGGGGCAGGAATGACTTGCCGGCTTTGTTCCTGTGCGAATACGTCTTGCCGATACTGTTGCAGAAACTTGTCAAATTCGGCTTTCGTCATGTACTGCTCTTGTGCAATAGCGAAACCGCAAAGAAATAGAATCCCCGCAATAGCCGCAATAGTCATTGCGGGGGCGTTGTTAAACATCCTGTTCATTTGACATCCTGTTTGTGTATTGCATTCCTATGGAATGCGTTTCCTCATATATGCCTCATATCCGTAGGTCGTGAATGTGATGAAGTACGCCAGCGGTTCGGAATACATTGTCGTTAGTTATTAAATTTGTTATAAAAAATAAAAGTAGTAAAAAAATAACAGCCCGTGATGATTATCACGGGCTCCCCCCCGATAGTCATCGGGGGCTGTTATTCATATGTTTCTATCGAAACATTCTAGAATTTCACGACTGTCGAGAGACCGCCGGAGAACTGTTGTTTGTGCGGGTTTCCGCTTTTATCAGCGAAGTAGCCGCCCCAAACAGTATCAGCAATGTCCCAGCGGATTTCCGGTTTCACGACAAGCCATTTGGCCGGTGTCCAGTTGGCACCAAGCGAAATTGCTGTCCAGTCCTTTACCGTAGTTCCCCAGTTGCCGTAGAAACCATTGATGCCGTAGCGTCCATAGTCGAAGTTAGCAAATTTGCTGCCGGAAACATAGTTGTAACGGGCACCGAAAGCCAAGGTTTTGCTGTATTGATAAAACACAGCAGCGTTGATACCCCAAGCGGTGTAGTTGTAGTCAAAATCATCAATCTTCGTGTTGAACAGCGACCAATCGATGACAGTTTTCCACTTCTTGTTGATGTTGTAGGTAGCGATCAAAGAATTGACGAAGTAGTCCAAATCGTAACCGAGGTCCTCTTCTCCGATTTGACCGGCAGCAAAGTTGTAGGTCAGGTTGAGTTTCTTGTTCGCCTGGAAAGACACACCGCCGAGTAAAGCGTTGTTATGGCTTGTTTCACCGAACATGTCGGGAACAACCCAGCCGCCGAGTACCGTCAACTGTCTGTTAACAGCGTAGGTAGCATAAGCACCGCTTGCGGTCACCGGAAGGAAATCAAAATTCGGAGCAAACGAATAGAAGAAGTTTTCATCTCCGCGGAATTTTTGCGCACCGAAAGGAGCGTAAAATTTACCGGCATAGATGTCCAGGTTTTTGTACGCCGCCTGAACATATGCTTGCGCAAAGGCAGAGTAGTAATCGCCGGTTCCCCAACCCTCGTCGTCGTGACCATTTAGTTTTTCAAGTCCAGCGGATTGTACCATCCATGCGTCGCTTCCGAAAACGAAGTCGACTTGACCGCCGAAATCCCAGCCGCGTCTTCCGTCGGCGATTTTGCCGGTGGAGAGATAGACCTGATTAACCTGATAACCGGTATGCCGCACATTTTGCAAGGCACCTGTGTTGCCGGGCCATGCTGCCAAGTTATGCCGCGATGTGTCCCAACCCGGATACCAACTTTTGTTTCCGAATTCGTTCGCCCAGAAACCGGATTCAATGAATCCATTGACGAACCATCCTCCTTTTTTACCGCCGCATGGGTCGCAGGGGTTGCAGACCGCTTCACAGGGGTCACAAGCCGTGACTTCATTGCACGGCGAGCAATCGCTGAAGAGTCCCGCATTAACATTCGCTTGGGTGAACTGCAGCGCAATTACAGCAACTGCCACCCCCAAGAGTCCAAACCAAATTTTTCTCATTTTTCCCTCACTGTGTGTTTGTAACAAACGTTTGTTTTCAGGGCTACCCCTCTGGTATCTTGCCCATTGTAAATGGGGTAGGATTCCTCTTGCAAAAGAGAGGAAGCCCTCCCGGTTATTCATTTTTATCGGACACCGGACGCTAATAATTCACGTGAATTCCCCGCAATACTAAATGTTACCTAAATTTGCTTGTTTGCCTAAATGGAAAAACCGTAAGATTTAAAATCCGTGCTGACGGAACTTTACGGATTTGACTATTACACCGCTTTTTTTTCGCGAATTTGCGGTTTTTTGCTTTATCTCAGCAGATTTTGCTCTTTTTTTACCGAAAATATTGTAGATAGTATCGAATTTTCATCATCACCTACTCCATCGCCGAAAAATGAAATCTATAATGAAATCACTGTTTTATTCTTTCGTCAGTTTCGTTTTGTTCACGTTTCTTTTGTCGCCGGCACAGGCGGCGGTGTTTCCGCTTCGTCATCCCGGTACGCCGTGCAGCGCAGAGGTTTCGCCGGTATTCCATCGGGCAACTCCGCAGTATCCGGCTGAATATCGGCAATGGACGGTCGGACCGGCGGTTTCGCTCTTGCAGCCGGATTCTCTCGCGGGCTGGACTTCCACTTCCGGCAAGGCACCGCCCGAAGCATGGAGCGTTCAAGACGGCGTTTTGCACCTAAAAGGTAAAGGCGGCGACATCATGACCGAAAGAGAATACGAAAATTTCATACTCGAATTTTCGTGGACTATTTCCAAAGGCGGAAACAGCGGAATCAAATACCGCTTCAAAAATTATGATGGAAAGGGCTGGCTTGGGCTTGAATATCAAGTACTTGACGATTTTAACGTCTTATCAGGTGAAGGTGCGAGACCGAAAAATAATGCCGCAACACTCTACTATATTGTATCTACCGATGTCAGCAAAAAACGCCTAAATCCGCATGACGTAATAAATTACGGCAAAGTTGTTGTCCGCGGACAACATATCGAACACTATCTTAACGGTGAAAAAGTCCTCGAAATAACCGCGGGTTCTGAACGGTGGTTCGAAGCAGTTGCAGAAAGTAAATTCAAAGATGTCCCGGACTTCGGTCTGAATCAAGCCGGAAGAATAATGGTACAAGACCATAACAGCGAAGTTTGGTTTCATTCTCTCACGATTCGGGAACTTTATCCGGTGAGTTCTGCGCCGCATCGGCGTTCTCTCCCTTATTTTTCGGAGTCACGCGACACTTTTCCCGCTGCGCAGGTCTGCGCTGGTTTCCCTAATGTCAATTCTGACCGGTATTTCGGTCATTTTCCGGTATCGAGCGTGAAAATGCCGGTTTGCGCAACTCCATATACAACCCCATATTGCGTCCCGAAATGCACTCCGCGGTACCGGTGTATTTTACGTAACTTCTTTAATAGATAGTCATTACGGCAATGCGGACAGGCGCGAAATGCGGGAATTTACCCTGTTAAAAAAGGTAAAATCCCCGTATCTTGTGTTTTCCAGTCGAATTTTCCGCAAAATAGCAGATTTACTTGCAAAATCGTTAAAATCGGTTATTCTTATCACACTTACATTCCCAATTCGGCAGTGACGAGCCGGTATTTCCAAAATAAGGATTGTTTCGATGATTTCGTTTTTTTCCGATTGTGACGATTCGGAAATAAGACGAGACCGCGAAAGCCAGTGGTACAACAACCGCAACAGCGAAGGACCATTGATACTGTGACGTAAAATAATTATGAAGGGTTCCGTAAATAGACGGATTGATGCGTTAACCGCCGTTTGAGTTACTGTCAGAGGACGTTCTCCGGTCATAGGTATTGCAGCCCTTTTTTTCGGTATCACCTCGCTTCGTTTGTCGTTGTCGTTGTCTTATTCGGCTTTGAAGGGAACAGTTCTGCCGTTTAGGAGGATTGAGAATGACAAGGAAGCCGTTGATAGGGATTAACTCCGAATACCGCTCTGCTCAAAAGGGGGTTCCAGCCCTGAGTATTGCATTTGCCGGGTATTACGATTCCCTTCTTCAGGCGGGTGCATTACCTGTTGTAATTCCCCCTTTTAAGGAAGACACAGACCTGGACGACGACCTCGCACAGATATTAGAAACTGTCGATGGGGTTGTACTGGTCGGCGGAGCAGACCTAGACCCGATGAAAGACGGCTATATGCGTCACCCATCGGTAAAATTGCTCGATGAACGCAGAGAAATCTTCGATAGATTTCTCATGGACAAGATTGCCGAGCGAAAAACACCGCTGCTGGCAATCGGAACAGGAATGCAGTTGTTAAATGTCTCTCAAGGAGGAACGCTGTTTCTCCACTTACCGGAAGACAGACCGCTTGCACTTCCGCACCGTGATGCGATGGACCCGAATCACCGCCACCCGATGGTGATTGAAAAGGGTTCGCTCATGGAAAGAGTGTACGGTGAAAATGACATCAGAGTTAATAGTTTGCACCACATGGCTATTGATGATGTCGCTCCCGGTTTTATGGTAACCGGTCGATGCCCCGACGGCATCATTGAAGCCATCGAGTCCGCCCGCCGCGATTGGTTCGCATTAGGGACGCAATTTCACCCGGAAAGTCCTTCGGCGACCGCGCTGGACATTGGTATTTTCCGTGAATTTGTGCGCGGCGTTGTGGCGGAAAAGCGCAAAAAGGGGATCCATCTCCTGGAGGCAAAGCAGCCGTTGCTAGTGTAAGTTCACCAATCGGGTAACCCGAAGGGGTTTCTCAAACGGGACTATATGTCGGCGGTTTTCTTTGCTGTTTAGGCACCGCTCTCCGGCGGCACCGGAGGGCGGGTTTTCCACAAAATGGCGCGAAAAAATATCTTCAACGGAATGGGGATAGTACAGCGGCGAACACGACGGCAGTGTAGAAGGATTCTACAATTCCCGTCGGGGTACCGGCGGGCGTATGCCCGCCGCACGCAGCATTTTCCGGTTCTTTATTGCATGCCCGCAAAAAATCAATAAAATAACTATCGTTATGATTCCCTCTTTTTGAAACAAAAACACAGTCCAATGGCAAAACGCAAGGACAGCCAAAACGTTAAACTCAATGCCGCAAAGCAGGCGAAGAACGACGAGTTCTATACGCAAATGCCGGATATTGCACGAGAGGTCTCCCGGTACACAAGCCAACTCAAGGGCAAAGTAATCCTGTGTAATTGCGATGACCCATACGAAAGCAATTTTTTCAAATATTTTGCAATGCAATTTAATTTTTTGGGACTCAAAAAATTGATTGCTTCGTGCTATGCCGGTTCGCCCTTTGCCAATACGGAATTATCGCTGTTCGATAATGAACTGCCGGAAAATAAAACGACGCGAGTCCCCTATAAAATTGAGATAGCGGAAGTCGAGGACTGCGGCGGCGATGGTGTCATCAACTCGGCAGATGTGGAGAATTTGTTACGTAATAAAAAAAATGTCTTGACACGACTGAAAGTCGATGGCGATTTTCGCTCTTCGGAGTGTATTGCGTTGATGCAGCAGTGTGATGTTGTTATTACTAATCCGCCGTTTTCGCTGTTTCGGGAATATGTTGGGCAACTGATGGAATATAAAAAACAATTTCTCGTTATTGGTAATAAAAATGCAATAACATATAGAGAGATATTTTCCTTCATAAAAGCCAATCGGTTATGGCTGGGCTGTACCAGTCCGCAGGAGTTTATATTACCCGATGGTACAACAAGTAAGCAAGTACAAGGATTGTGCCGCTGGTTTACCAATCTTGACACACCGAAGCGTCACGAAGAATTAACGCTTTACAAACATTATACACCGGCAGAATATCCGACGTATGAAAACTATGATGCTATCGATGTATCTAAAGTGTCGGAAATACCAATGGACTACGATGGTGTCATGGGCGTTCCGATTACGTTTATCGATAAATACAACCCGGAACAATTTGAGATAGTGGGACATATGCACAGCGGCGATTACTCACCGGCAGTGGAGGCGTTAAGAACTAATCC
>WRCR01000059.1 GCA_009783865.1 Planctomycetaceae bacterium
AGTCGTTGAGTTCCCGTCCGCGTTCACCGATGAGACCGATGACGATAACGTCAGCATCGGTATAGCGGGCTATCATTCCGAGTGTTACGCTTTTGCCGACTCCCGACCCCGAAAAGATGCCGAGACGCTGTCCGCGTCCGCAGGTGAACATTCCGTCTATTGCTCGAACACCGGTTGACAAGACCGAGTTAATTCGCGGTCGGCTGCTCGCAATCGGCGGTTCGTTGTCGAACGTAACTCTGTCGGGCAGCACCGGCAGCGGCAAACGGTCAACTGGTTTTCCTTCGGCGTTGAGAATCCGTCCTAACAGATTGTCACCGGTGCGCAGCCAAGGCAATGTTTTTACGAGACGGATGCGGTTGCCTCTTCGGACACCGGTAATGTCGCTGTAAGGATAGAGCAGCGTTAAATCGTCTTTGAAACCGATAACTTCGGCAATGAGCGGTGTGCTGCCCGGTCTTTCAATTTGAGCGACGCTGCCGACCGGACTGGGAAAGCCCGCCGCAGAAACGGTCATTCCCTGCGTCTGCACCACGGTGCCGCTCAAGTGAACCGGCATAACGGTTTCAATATGTTCTTCGATATTTACCATTTAATTCTACAACTACACTACGCTCAATTCTTCTTCTATTCTGTCGATTCTTGTTTCAATCCGGTTGTCAATTACGCCGAGAGCGGTTTCGAGAACGCAGCCGCCGGAAGTAATTTTTTCGTCTGGAACGATTTCCGTCTTTGCCGATGCACACAATTCCCGAATCAGCAGCGTCATCTGCGGTTTCAAGGATTCATAGTCCGCCGTATTGAGCCGAATTCGCATCGAAGTATTTCCCGCTCCTAATTCGAGAACTTCCCGCAATAGTTTCAGCGGAACATCAATCATGTTCGGCAATTCACGAATAACCGCTCTCTTTGCGATTGCAGCGGCAACCTTAACTGCACTCTGTTCCCAAAGTTGCAGAAACGATTGTTTCGCCGCTTCGAGTTGTTTCGACATATCCTGCAACGCCGGAAACAGCGTTTCAAGTTTTGCTCCTAATTGTATCTCCGCTTCTTTACGAATCTTTTCGGTATAATCAGTCAACGCTTGTGTTTCGCCGTCTGTATAACCGGCAGAAAATCCTTCTTCATAGCCGGTTTTTTTTCCTTCGTCATAACCGTTTTTTCGGGCGGCATCTTCTTCGAGTTGTAATTTTTCTTTGAGTTTGAGTGCTTCACTTTCCAGTTCTGATTTCCGATGCCTAAAAATTTCTTCTTCTCTGTGCAGTTTCTCATGTAATTCCTGAAGTTGTTTGCGGATTATCTGCGCTTCCTGTTCCGCTTCCATTCGGGTTTGACGTATTTCACTTAGAGTCGTCTCACGAAGGCGGGCAACTTCGTTCCTCGCCTCGGCTGTCACTTGAACCGCTTCCGCTTTTACCCGCGTCAGATACTCCATTGCCTTTGTTTCAAGGTCAACGAAGTTAAACGGCACCGGTCGGTAAGTTATCGGTTTATCATTCGGCATAATGCAATTCCTCCAGCACCGCCATTCTCGCTGCTAATACATCGTCTTCGTCTATTGTGTTAAATTGCCGAAGTTGTTTTTTCATTTCTGCTTCTTCAGTCGGAGAAAATCTTTCAAGTACCCGCTGGATAAATGACGGTTCAGCCCCGACCAGTGAAAGCATCGCCGTCATCAAATTGACTCTGTGAAACAGTGCTGACAATTCTTCATTGTTCAATCGGTCAAGTTCGTTGAACTCTTCATCGGAACGCTGTTGAAATCGTTCCCGCAATGCTGATTCAATATCGTTTAGCAATTCCGAAGACATCGGAATAATTCCGTTGTTTTGCGATAACCGCTGTGCGGTTTCGGTGCGCACAGTCGGCGACAGTTGCGCCAGAATGTTTTGCTTCACCGAAACAGTTAGATGGGAAAGCACTGCTGCAATAATCTGCGGACGCTCATTGATAAGTTCCCGCGCCGTGATTTCCGGCGGAAGCCGATTGAGGAAATTAAACCGCTTCGGCTTGCTGACTTGCGTTTGAACTCCGCTTGACGAAAACGGACGGCGATATGTACCGCTTAACGGTATTGAAGAATCCGTATCTCTCGGAAGCCGCTGTTTCTTTACCGACAAGGTTTGAATAAATTCTTCGGCAACATTTTTCTTTTCGGTTTCCGAAACAACGGGAAGCGTCCGCAGTTCCCGAAGCAAAGTTCTTGCGGTTTCGGAATCAAGCCGGGAAAGCACAGCATCGATTGTTTTCGTCTCCAATCCACTCAACAGCAGTGCGGCTTTTTGGGTGTCTCTTCGGGGTTCGTTCATATTATTTCTCTTCTGGTTTATCGGCGGCGGTTCCAATCCATTGTCTTATCACGGAAGCGGCAGCATCAATGTTTTCCGCTGCTAAATCGCCTGCTTCATCTGCAAGCGTATGAATATCTTTACTAAATCCCGGCAATGTTCTGATTGCCTCTCGTTTTTCCTCTTCCGTTTTTTTATTTTCTTCTTCAGTTCCTTCTACGCCGGTTTGCTTGTAAATCAAACCTGCTTCGGCTTTGAGTTGTTCGATACGTTCTTTGCGTTCCTGTTCAAGTTGTTCCGGCGTTTTTCCGAGAACTAACTGCCGCTGATGTTCCGAAATACTGCGGGCAATTCTTGCCGCTTCCATTTGTTTGATATTTGTCATCACGTTCAAGACCGCTTCTTCATTCGGCGAAGATGGTCTTGCCGCTTTTATTCGATTTTCATCAAGTTTCAATAGACGTTGTCTTGCCGCCTCGATGTCGTTTGCTATATCATTGGGAGTCATCCGTTTTGGATAATACTCCTCATTAAGTTCGTCCAGCTTCAGTACGGTTTCGTCAAGCGTGAACATTTCCAGAACCTGCTGTTCTTTTTCTATTCGTTGGTCAGCACGTTTTTTTTCATAATCGACGGCGGCATCGATTTTCATTTTTCCTTTGACGGGTTTGGAAGTATTCTTTCCCGGCACGACACGCTGCAAGACAACTTTTGTGCGCGGGTCTATTCGCACCATAGATTCCAGCAGTTTGATAATTTCATCGGTGGATAGTCCGCCCATTGCTTGAACGTGTTCTGCCAGATTATTCGGCAGAACCGCCGCTTTTGCAGGGTCGGTTTTCTTCTTCGGCTTTTCCGTATTTTGCCTATCTTCTTCCGCCACTTATGTCTCCTTACTTACCGATAAAAATGAACAGCGGATAATACGAAAATTGCCGATTCAAGTCAACACCAATAACTGCTATGTATGTATGTTACGGTATTATCAAGGTTATGTAAAAAGCCCGCATTGTTAGCAAGGGTTGTATTTCCCCGAAGATTTGTTAAAATTCTTCCTCCAATGGGAAATTTCGTTCAATAATTTCAACAATTTAACAGAATTAGAAAAGTTATGACATCGAACTACGATATCGGTCTTATGGGTCTTGCCGTTATGGGGCAAAACCTCGTACTAAACATGATTGACCACGGCTGCAAAGTTGCCGTCTTCAACCGCACTACATCGAAGGTTGACGAATTCATTCAAGAAAACCGCTCTAATTATTCCGAAGAGCAACTCGTCGGTACTCATTCGCTCAAGGAACTCGTCGGCAAACTTTCCCGTCCGCGAAAAGTGATGATGATGATTCAATCCAAAGATGCCGTTCCCGCACCGGAAATTGCGCTGTATCCGAATGTTGCCGCCATTGACGCAGTTATAGAAGAACTCCTTCCGCTGCTCGAACCCGGCGATGTTATCATTGACGGCGGCAATACCCACTTCCGTGATACGGAACGCCGCACGAAGTTTGTCGAAAGCAAAGGATTGCTCTACATCGGCACCGGCGTTTCCGGCGGAGAGGAAGGCGCGCGCAAAGGTCCTTCTATTATGCCCGGCGGTACCGAAAAGGCGTGGGAACTCGTCAAACCGATTTTTCAGGCAATTTCCGCAAAAGTCGGTCCGAAAAAAGACATTCCCTGCTGTGAATGGGTCGGTGTGCGCGGTGCCGGTCATTATGTCAAAATGGTTCACAACGGCATTGAATACGGCGATATGCAGTTAATCTGCGAAGCATACTGGATGCTCAAAAACGCACTCGGTTATACCAATGCGCAACTTCACGAAACCTTTGCCGAATGGAACAAAGGCGAACTCGATTCCTATCTCATCGACATCACGAAAGACATTTTCACGGTTACCGTCGACGAATCGACTTATCTTGTTGACCTAATCCTTGACACCGCCGGTGCGAAAGGCACCGGCAAGTGGATGTCACAACTCGCTCTTGACATCGGCACGCCGTCATCGCTGGTTACCGAAGCGGTCTATGCAAGATGTATCTCGGCAATGAAGGATGCACGCGTGAACGCATCGAAGGTATTGACGTTCAATTCCAAACGCACGGAATTACCAGCGGACTTTGCCGAGCAAATCAGACAGGCACTTTACGCTTCGAAAATTTGTTCTTACGCTCAAGGATATGTTCAACTTCAAGCAGCGGCGAAAGAATACGATTGGAATTTGAAATTCGGCGAAATTGCAATGTTATGGCGCGGCGGCTGTATCATTCGGGCTGTGTTTCTGGAGAGAATCAAGGAAGCATTCGATAAGAATCCGAACTTGGAAAATCTGCTGTTAGACCCGTATTTCAAGAACATCGTTGAAAATGCTCAAACGGCGTGGCGAAACGTGGTTAAGACGGCAATCGATTTTGGAATACCGGTTCCGGCGTTCAGCACGGCATTGTCGTATTATGATTCATACCGCAGCGCAAATTTACCGGCTAATCTGTTGCAGGCACAGCGGGATTATTTCGGTGCGCACACTTATGAACGGACTGACAAACCGCGCGGTGAAAAATTTCACACGGATTGGATTAGCGAAAAGAAGTAATTTAGCCGGTACTCCAGTTCATTACTTTTTCCGCAGTTTCCTTCGCAGAGCAATCGCTCCCATACCTGCTGCTCCGATGCCGAATATCAGCATCGCGGCGGGTTCGGGAGTGGGGGTAGTACCCGGAGTGGGGTCAGGAGATGGCGGAATATAATCGGGGGTAGCACCGAAGCCCATACCGCCAATCATATATCCGTTGTTGCCGGTACCGGTGGAGTCGAACTTCACGCTTTGGAGAAAAGTCCCTTCGTCAAGTACAAAACCGAGGAACGGAGAGTCGTTCGAAAACTGCTGCTGTTTTACTATCGTTTGCAGTGTACCTTCTACATCCCAATACTGGACAGTCAAATTGAAAGTTGCCGCTGCGTTATAACTGCTCCAAGGGACGAGAGAAATGTAAAACGAGTCCACAAAAGCATCAATGAAGGATACCGTAAAGTTATTTGCACTGTTGTGGGACATTGTTGCAGTACCGTTTTCCAACACGCCTGCATTACCGGTTCCTTCCCCGCCTGCTCCATTTCCATTGAAGTCGACAGAGTAGATTACACCGGACGTTGTTCTTCCGTCCTCGTGTTCAACGTCGAATTCCCATTGTGTCCAAGCCCCCTTCGTGCCGTCGGGATTGATGCTGTTGTTACCGCCGCCGGTGTGTTCTTTAACTCGGGAAAAATTCCAATTGGAAATACTAACTCCTCCCAGATAGGTATCTTTACTCGTGGTAAAGTTGACATTGCCTTCGATAAAGTCCGCTTGCGTTACACTTGCTGCAAGCGCAAAAACCGAAATGTGCAATAGAGAAATCAAACTGTTTGTTGTCAGTGTTTTCATTGTTTCTACCCACCGTCCGCTGTAATATCCGGTCTGAATAAAACCACTAGAGGAGCATTATCGCATATATTGCGTCCAAAAACAAGGGGGAAGAAAAATTTAACCGCCAAAATGGGGTAAAAACGTTTTAGTTTAATTTACAAACCCTCCCGTTGTTTTTGCAATTTAACACAAAATACACCAACACACTTACAGTGCATCTGCTATAGTATATCAAAATGGTACAAAAAATGGTACAAATGTTGCAAACGAACTGATGGGACGAGAGGAATTGCCAAATTTACCGCGCAAAAACACATAATTACGTGAACAATTGGAAAAATTAGCAAAATTTTGCGGAAAATGAGCAAATTTATAGTTATCCCTCTTGAAATTTTCCGATTTTATGATACAATGAACAGTAATTACGCTGGTGGTGCGTTATACGCTCATGGTTTTATGCCCATTGAGTGTTGTTTTAGGGTTTAGATTTTTTACAGGAGCAAATTTATGTCAGTTGGTTCAAAGGTTTTTTCGCTAGCAATCGTTGCGGTTTTGTTGTTTGTTGTTGCAGTCCCCGTTAAGGCGGAGGTGGTTCTGCTTGGTTCTGAAACTATCGGTGCTGATTCCCTTGCTGCAAGCGGAACATGGAGCGGAACATTTGGGTCTTCCTTGGTTTGGGATGAAGATGAAGATTCGTATACTGGTAATGTGGGTGATTACGGGGATTTTGTCCTTAATTTTAACTTCTCGTTACAAGATGCCAATGCAATGTTCACTAGTTTTCGGGTTAATTTGGACCCTATCTTTGAAGTCGCATCGCAAGTTTACAGACACGGAGCGGGCTCGATGTCATTTGACAATCCCTATGAAGCGAACATAAAGTGGGGAGCCGAACTCTTAATCAATGGACAACTGTATGAAAATTACAGCAATATCGCAAATAGTTATGACCTGTATTACGAACCTGAAGAAATTCCTCGATATGCGTCAGCACGCTCGCAAGTGGTATATCATTCCGACCCAAGTATTGGCGAGATTTCATTTGATGCCGATACATTGGCTCTTTATAATGTGGGCAGCAATTTAGTTTTTTCATTGGTTTTTTCCGGCATAAGTATCAGTGTAGATGGATTACCGGTTAACAATATCGCCCCCAGTTCTATTTCCTCCGTTACAGGTGACGTTGAAGTGTCGTGGAATTCTGCACCTTCCGTCACACCCGAGCCGGCGAGTATGCTGATAGTCGGAATCGGCTTGGCAGGCGCGGGTGCCGTTGCATACCGCAGACGCAGAGCGAAAAAGTAAGATAAAAATACGCATTGTTGCAAACAAAAATGATAGCGACAAATGATAGACCCGTCCCGTAAGGGACGGGTTTTTTGTTAAATGCGTCTTCGTTGCCGGTCGCTTACGCTTCCGGCTACCATTACTATTGCAATTTTACAGTTGTTTGCTGTTCTTTTCCGCCGGGTAAAACGAGGTCTAACTTGATTCCGTCCGACAATGAGGACTCATTGCGGGCAGCGATGTATTCTTTCTTTCCGGGGGTTTCAATACCGCCGACACGTATGATTAGCGCGCCGTTTGGAACTTTCGCTTTTTCGGCAAGCGAACCGGGAGAGACGGAAACAATTATCATGCCGCCGGGCTTTTTGATTTTCAATCGGCGGAGAATGTTTTCATTGCTCTGAACGAGAAGAAGTCCCAGCGGCTGGTCAGCATAAGCCGCGGCTTGATTGCCCAGCATTGGAGCGGCTGTCTTTGCAGACGGCGGCAACGCCTTCGTTTCAATTTCGGCAGCATAACGTTTTCCGCCGCGCATAATAACGAGTTTGCATATTCCGCCGATTTCCGCCCGCTCTGTCAGACGCTGCAACCGGTACACCGCATCAATGGGCTGCCCGTTGAAGGTCAGAATCACATCGTCCGATTGAAGTCCCTGCTCTTCCGCTGGTGAACCCGGCAGCGCGTATTCTACGAGAACGCCGTCCGATGATTTCAATCCGAGCCGTTTAACATCCCAGGGTGTCAGCGGCTGTGTTTCAACACCTATCCAAGCCCGATTTACTTTATCGAATTTCTTGATTTGCTCCGCTATCCATTGCGCATTGTTGGATGGCGTGGCGAAACCGATGCCCTGATTGGAACCGATTTGCGACGCAATCGCCGTATTGATGCCGATGACTTCGCCTTTCAGGTTGATGAGCGGACCGCCGGAGTTTCCCGGATTGACCGCGGCATCGGTTTGCAGAAATTCGGTGCGCCGGAATTGTTTCAGGATTCTGCCTTTCGCACTGATGATACCGGCACTAACGGTGGAATCCAGTGCAAATGGGTTGCCGATGGCGAGAACCCAATCGCCGATGTCCATCGCATCGCTGTCGCCGAAGACGGCAAAGGGCAGTTCGTCATCTTCGGGAACTTTCAGCCAGATGACGGCTAAATCGGTTTCGGGGTCGTCTTTGAATTTTTCGGCAACATACAGCCGCCCGTCCGGCAGTTCAACTTGTATTTCTTTGGAATTGATGACAACGTGATTGTTCGTTAGAACGATTCCTTTGGGGTCGATGAGGATACCGGTGCCGATGCTGTCGCCTTGTGCTTTTTTCGGCGTTTTAATAGCGGGCTGCTGCGGCATCAGCGTTTGCCGCTGTTCGGCAGTTGTTAGAAAGGCAATTACTTTGACCGTTGCCGGAATAATACGCTCGGCAGCATTGCGGAACACTTTCGAGAGTGCCGCTGCCTGCTGATACTCCGGCGTTTCGACATCGGAATCTGCATAAACAAACGCAGCGGAAAGAAAGAACAGCGGAAAAACGAAAAATACTATGTTGCGCAACATTCGGAAACCCATTTTCTGCAAAATTTATTTATATCAATTTTATTATCAGAACAGAGATATTTTTGAAACGACCTCACGAACTTTTTCTATACTTTTAATGCCGGGTGTTCTTTCGACACCGCTTGACAAATCGATGCCAAACGGCATTACTTCTTTTATGATGCCGCAGATGTCTTCCGTTTCGATACCGCCGGCAATGAACGCCGGATACTTTCGGCAAAATTTCTTCGCCAGCGTCCAATCCCATTTCGTGCCGTTGCCGCCGGGCAATTTTCCGTGTGACATTTCCAGTAAATACAACTGCGGTGTTGATACTTCACCGTTCTCGATAATACCGTCAACGATGTCCTGCATTTTATCGATGTTTCGCAAGACACGGATTAAATTTGTTCTTCCGTTTAGCCGGTAATGAAATTCGGCAAATTCGTCATCGGTCAAATCACGGTGTATCTGCACATTGCCGAAGCGGTTGTTTGCAGCATCGAGTATTTTTTCAACTTCGTCTACGCCGGCATCGGCAACAACGAGTACGGTTTCCTTATCCGGCAACGGTTCGGCGGCATCGAGTATTTCACTTATCTTTTCGGTAGTGCAATGGCGCGGACTTTTCGGATAATGAACGATGCCGACAAAATCCGCTCCCGCTTCCAGAACAGCAACAGCGTCTTCCGGCGAGGTTATACCGCAGATTTTCAGTTTTGTTTTATTACCACTCATTATCATAGTCCGCCGAAACGCCGCTGCCGTTTTGCGAAGTCGTCTAATGCCTTATTGAATAATGCTTTATCAAAATCGGGCCAACATGTTTCCGTGACCCAAATCTCGGAATAACTTAATTGCCAAAGAAGATAATTGCTCAACCGCAGTTCGCCGGCGGTTCTGATAAGCAGGTCGGGGTCGGGCATTTTTGCCGTATAAAGATGTTCGGATAAACAATTCTCGTCAATTTCTTCGGCAGGAATTTTTTCACGGACGATGTTTTGAACCGCATCGACAATTTCCGTTCTTGAGCCGTAATTTATTGCCAGACAAAGGTGTAGTCCTGTGTTGTTTTGCGTCATTTCGATGCTTTTATCTACTTCGGCGAGTACATCTTCGGGCAGTCCGCTGCGCTGTCCGATGGCAGACAGAATAACGTTGTGGTCAATCAGGGTACTGCGTTCATTGATAATGTGCGTTTTTAGCAACACCATTAAAAAATCGAGTTCTTCTTTTGGACGTTTCCAATTTTCGCTGGAAAGGCAGTACAGGGTCAGGTATTCGATTTTCTTTCGGACACATTCTTCGGTGATTTCCCGGACGCGGACGGCACCGGCTCGATGTCCTTCACTTCGCGGTAATCCTTGCCGGTTTGCCCAGCGTCCGTTTCCGTCCATTATGATTGCAATGTGCATTTAATCAATCAATTTATATTTGTCGTTATTTTTCAGACCATATTACAACATATCATTTTATTCTACAATAACAAAGTTTTCAAGAACTGTATAGTCCGGCGATAACGCAGATTAAAAACACTTTTTTACCGGGAATCTTGTTCCATTCCTATCGGGATGGAACGCTGAGCGGTGTTATCACTTTCGCTGACCGCAAGAACGGCGAGCATAATCAGATACATGTCCACTGCCTGGTCTTGAAATGCGTTATTAAACAAGCAGTTGACCATTATCAGAAGTGCAAGAAACAATCCGAAGGAACCGAAAGCGGTTTTGTTTCTCAGTGATGTTCCCAATAAGACGAACCACCACAGCAGGAAACAGCCGAGAGCAATAAATCCCCTTTCTAACACAAGAAAGACGAGTTCGCTGTGCGTCATAAATATCTTTTGCTCTGTTCTATCGAGAACAATATCACCGGAAGTATCAATTCCAAGACCGGTGAACGGTTTTTCAAACATGTCAAAATAAACTGAAGCCCAGATACCCAATCGGTCTCTATTCTTTCCGGCAAAATTTTGTAATTTCTGTTTATCTCCCAATGCGTCCCAGAACGCAATAATATCGTTATAAGTCCGGGTTGCTTTTCTATCGAATGTTCTTGAGGAATTGCCAACCAGCATGCAAAACGGCAGGAGAACGAAAAGGACAATCAGCAGCCCTTTTCTCCAATTCCACTTAAGAAGTAAAGCGGAGTAACCGACAAATATGGCGGCTTGCGCGGTTCGTGAATTTCCCAGACCGAAAAGATAAACTAAAATCCCGATAATGATAAACCAGCGCAAAACGGAAAGCAGTACAGCAAGAGAACAGCGGCGTTCAACTCCACGAAAGAAAATCATACATAATTTCCAGAATGAAATATCCGCTGCGGATTCCATTGCGTCAAGCAGTTTTTTGGGCAGAACCCTTTTGCACCAACCAATATGCCGGGATGAATATGGAAAACAGCACCATAATCCGCCCCAAAGAACAAAAACAATACTACAGCCGATTGAATGACGGAACAGATATAATATTGTCCCTTTACGCAAAGTGGTGAACGATGGAACAACAACACCGGAATAATAGATATGGACGGCAATTCCCCAGCAGAATGTGACCAGCAGCGCAAGAGATATACTCGAAATAACAGCGGCGCGGCTTTCTTTGGTCTTGAGCAGTGCTGCAAACACGAAAATGAAACAATATGTGTAAAGCGAAAAGTAGCGGTGAAATATCTTGAAAGTCGTTCCGTCGGAAAACAAACCGGCGAAGGTCCAAATGATTAACGGCAAAAGAGCAAGAAGCATCCAAGACGAACAAATCGTTTTACGCAGAGAAAGCCAACCCCCGCCGAGAAACCAAAGACCAGTGACTACATAAGGACCTATACTGAAAAGAGTATGCGACCAAACCATTAACAGCGGCAAAGCAATACAATATCGCAGCGCAGCGGTTCGAAAGAAACCGTCAATTCTGTGCGGCTCATCGCCGAACCAAAATGTCGGCTGGCTGTTTTCTATTATATTCTCTTTGTGCATTAACCTTTTTTGTCTATTTGTTATGCCGTCTGTTATCTACGTTGTTTCGCACTCGCTTTTCGCACGGCAGCGTCTAGATTACGTCCTGTCAAGCGATAGGCATATTCCAGAATACTTACCAATGCTCTGAAATGTTCACGCGTATTGACCGGCTGTCCGACTTCGACCTTTTTATACAAGGTTTGTGCAAGCGGTTTATTTTCTACTATCGGAATACCATTTTCAAGGGCTATTCTGCGAATTTGTTTAGCAATAAAATCGCAGCCCTTGGCGACAACGTATGGCATGTCCATTGTTTCTGGGTCAAATTTCAGTGCAACGGCATAATGTGTCGGGTTCGTTACCACCACATCAGCATCCGCTGTTCCTCGAACACTCTCTCGGCTTTGTCCGAAGACCAAATCGCGGTGCATTCCCCGCCGTTTGCTGATTGTCTTCGGGTCACCGAGCATTTGTTTGATTTCGTCCCGGACTTCCTGAGAAGACATCTTCAAATCCTGCTCGTGTTTCCAACGCTGATACAGGTAATCCAGAACGGCAATTATCACCAGTGCAGATGCTACCTTCACGGCGATAATCAGAAGCGTCCAAAGAATGTACAACGCTATTTGATTTTCGTCTTTGTCCGTCAAATTGATGATAGTGCCGATTTCACTTCTGACAGCAAAAAATGCGACAACGCCGCAAATTATGATTTTCAAAATTCCCATCAGGAGACGCATCAGTCCTTGCAGCGAGAAAATCCGTTTTAATCCGCTGATGGGATTTATACGGTTTAAGTCGAGAGTAAATAGTTTTTCCGGCAGCCAAAGGAAACCAAACTGGACGAGATTCGCAACAACCGCAACGACAGCCAGTGACGCAAAAAAGAAGCTGAGCGGATATAAAAATTCCCAAACCATGAAATAGAACTGACTTATGACTAAATCGAACAGTCCGTTGTCTTCAGCAATTTCGGGGGCAAGGAAAATTGGTGAGCCGAGCGTTTTAGTTGTATAACTTTGAAATGTTCGGGCAAGTTTTTCGCCCTGCGTCATCAAAACAACCAGTGCAAACAGAAGGATAACCGCCGATGCCAAATCCTGACTTTTGGCAACTTGTCCCTGTTCCCGCGCCTTTTGGCGGCGGTACGGAGTTGGGTCATGGGTCTTGTCTTCAGACATTGATAAACGGATTCAGTTAAATTTTATTTGCCGGATAATACAGATTTTGACGAAAAATTGAAAGGGCAAAACATGACCGAAATAACTTCCGCTAATGTGTTTTCGACTTTTTCAGTTCCGTCATCAGTTGATTGACTGCCAGAGCATAATTTTTGATAGCACCGGCAGCGTCGCGTAACTTTCCGGCTTCAAGTGCCAGTTGTTCGTATCGGTCTGCTTCCGGCGACTGCACTCTGAGCGGCGGAGTTCTCGTTGCTTGCCGGAGTTCC
>WRCR01000060.1 GCA_009783865.1 Planctomycetaceae bacterium
GTACAACTTGACGGCTGTCGGCAAATTGCGTTTGAGAATTGCGAATTCGCTCACATCGGGGCAAATGCAGTCCGCTTCTTTCGGGGCTGTACCGATTGCCGCTTCGTGAAAAATTATGTTCACGACCTCGGTGCCGGCGGAGTATATCTCGGACAAGCATGGGAATCCGACCACAGCACCTCGGGATTGACGGAACGGAATCTTGTCGAAAACAACATTATCCGCAACGGCGGACAATTTGACCTCGGCGGCATCGGCGTTTGGCTCGGACATACTTCGCACAACAAAGTTCTGCACAACGATATCAGCGAATTCTTTTATACCGGTGTCTCGGTCGGCTGGCAATGGGGCTATCAGCCGAGCCGCTCGAATCATAATGCGATTGAGTTCAATCACATACATCATCTCGGACACTGGGTTTTGAGCGACATGGGCGGCGTGTACTCGCTTGGCGTTTCACCCGGCACAACGATTTCCAACAACGTAATGCACGACATTTACGCTTATTCTTACGGCGGCTGGGGACTTTATACCGATGAGGGTTCAACCGACATTGTATTGGAAAACAATCTCGTCTATCGGGTAAAGACCGGGACGTTTCATCAGCATTACGGCAAGGAAAACAAAGTCCGCAACAACATTTTGGCGTACAGTTTGACCGACCAGATTCAGCGCAGCCGCATCGAGGAACACATTTCGTTCTTCCTTGAGAACAACATCATTATTTGGGAAGAAGGCGTTTTGTTCGGACATCCTTGGACTAATGATTACTTGAGCCGCTGGGGTGATAAAAAGGTCGGCATCAAGAACAATCTGTACTGGAATCCGAAGGCGGATTGGAATCACGCCTTTCCGGGCAAAGAGGGTCTCATCAGTTTCGACAAATGGAAAGAAATATCGGGACACGATGAAGGTTCGCTCATTGCTGACCCGAAGTTCAAAGACCCGCGCAACGGCGATTTTACACTGCCGGATGATTCTCCTGCGTTCAAGGTTGGTTTCAAGCGTTTCGATTACAGCAAGGCAGGAGTGTTCGGTGATGCGGATTGGATTGCGCTGGCGAAAAACTACAATCATCCTGTGCGTCCCGTTGCACCGGAGAAGCCAAAGCCGGTGCCGTTCACTATGAACGATAACTTTGATACGCCGCGCACCAAGCCGGTTATGAAAGCGGAGATTCACGATGAAGACCGCAAGTTAATTCGTCTCTCCGGCGATAGACCGTTTTCAGGCGGCAAGTGTTTGGAAATAGCGGATGCCAAGGATTTGAAGTTCGCCTATAATCCGCACATTGTTTTTAAGCCGAATTACAAGGAAGGCAAAGCGTCCATTAGTTTTGCGCTGCGGGTTCAGAAGAACAGCGGCACGCACATTGAATGGCGCAATGCGGACAATCCGTACAAGATTGGTCCCAGTATTCGAGTTAATGGCGGCAAGTTTCTTGTTAAGGGAATTGAGCCGTTTGCATTTCCGTTGGATGAATGGGTAAAGTTTGAAACCAGTGCGGAACTCGGCGAAAACTCCAAAGGATTGTGGAATCTGAAGTTGACCTTTGCGGATGGAACGAAGAAGGAATTCAAGAATTTGCCGCCGGTTCATGAGGGCTGGAAGACGCTGGAATGGTTCGGGTTCTGCAATCTTTGCCAGAGCGATGAGAACTCTTCATTCTTTATCGATGATTTGGTGATAGAAAACAAATGATAGGTTTTAAAAAGGCGGGGACTTTAGACCGCTGCCATTCCTATCGCGGTGGTGAAGTATTTGCCAAATGTGATACGTTGATTCAATCTTTCAGGTCTTGACGATTCGCCTATCCTGTCGCATAATACGGCATAGCGATAATCGTCCCCCTTTGAAGAAAATCAGAAACCGATGATACCCAACCACTTTAACGATTACAATTCTTACGTTCATGCAAAGATGAGCGGCACCGTTGTTACTTTGCTTGACGGAACTGTCATTCCACCTGACCAAGGTATCGAACTATGGATTCAGAAAACGAAACAAGTCCGCGATGACTTCGACGGCATTCTGTATCTTATCGGAAACGGTGCCAGCGCAACGATTTCGGAACACTTCGCATTGGACGCTATGAAAGCCGGACGAATCAAGACCTGCGCTTGCAGTGAAGCCGCATATCTAACCGCTATCTGCAACGATATAGGTTCGGACGATTTATTCAGTTTCAAACTTGAGCGGTATTTCACTGCCGATGATATGCTCGTTTCAATAAGCAGCAGCGGCAACTCCCCAAATGTTATAAAGGGCATCGAAACTGCCCGCAAAAAAGGAGGATTTATTGTCACGCTCTCGGCAATGAAACCGGACAACAAGAGCCGCAAACTCGGCGATTTGAATTTCTACATTCCTGCCGAAACATACGGCACCGCAGAGGTCTGTCACGGTTCTTTAATGCACTGCTGGCTTGACGCTTTCCTTGACACTTACGGAAACGGAAGACGCTAATTACTGTCCCGTTGATGCCGTTCAAACCATAACAGCGCATGCTCTAAATCATAAAATTCGCCGTCTAACTGTGTTTCGTATGCATCGTTGAGAATCTTCCCCATTGCTTTGCCGGGTTTAATTCCCAGCGGCAATAAATCACGCCCCTGCAAAATCATCTTCGGCGCGCTGTCCATAACGCCGAGACGCTCCGCAGCAGACGACCATTGAACAACCGTCTCTTCCCTGTCATCGGGACCGCCGCTGCCGCGACCGTCAGCCCGGCATAATGCCGCTAATATGCGAATCGATGCCTTCTTCAAACGCACCGACAACCGCCGGACTGCCGTTTCCGTGAGTTCCTCATAGAAAAACATGTGTTCCGGTACCAGCGGTACAACCCGTTCAACAATCCGCAGCGGCGGTTTCATTTTCAACAAGAATCGTTCCGTCAGTGCGGCACCGGCTTCAGCATGACCGTGCGAACTCCATCTGCCTTTCTCATTCAAGACCGTTTTTTCCGGCTTGCCGAAATCGTGGCACAATGCCGCAAAAAGCAGCACCGTCCTGTATTCATCGTCCAGTTGCATCTCATCGGCAATCTTCGCCGCTTCATCACAAACCCAGCAGGTATGCACGAAAACATCGCCTTCTGGATGCCAGTAAGGATTTTGCGGACAGCCGACCAACGCTTCAATTTCAGGAAAGCAGGAAAGCCAGCCGGTCTGCTTCAAAAGTTGCAGTCCTTTGCTTGGATGTTTTCCTTTCGAAGTCCATTTTTTCCATTCGCCCCAAACACGTTCAGCGGAGAGCGTTTTGAACTCCGGCAAAACACGTTTACAAAGTTCAACGGTTTTCGGTTCCATATCAAAGCCGAATCTTGCGGCAAACTGCATGCCGCGTAAAACACGCAGCGGGTCTTCGCAAAATGCTTCGGTCGGAGCGCGGAGTATTCCCCGCTGTAAATCGCCGCAGCCGCCAAAGGGGTCGTAAATCGTACCGTCCAAACGCAAACCGATTGCGTTGATGGTAAAGTCCCGCCTTGCAAATGCTGCTTCAGGCACAAGATGAGGATTAGCGGAAACCTCGAATCCTTTGTGTCCGCTCCCGATTTTTGAGTCTGTTCTCGGCAGGTTAATGTCAATTTCGTTATCAATTTTAATGACGGCAAAACTTTGTCCGACTAATCCAACGTGATGAAAATTCCGTCGCAAAATCATGGCAATTTCTTTATAGGTCAGACCATAGACCTCGATGTCGATGTCTTTGTAATCGAAACGAGCCGCATTCCCGCCGGATTGCCTGTTCAGCAACAGGTCGCGGACAAACCCGCCGACGAAGAAACATTCTGCCGCTCCGTTGTCAAGCAGCAGCGTTAGAATCTTTTTTATCTTCGGTGGAATAGTAAAGGATATTTGCATTTGATAATTGTGATTTTGTCGTTGCTTGCGCAACGGCGCTCTGATTGAAAATCAATCATTTAATCAGCGTAATCAGTGGTTCAGAAAAACTCTCTAATCGTTTCTAACCGCTTGTCTTTCCAGCAGTGCGTCCGACAGCATCTCCTTGTTAGCGTACTTCAAATCGTTGCCGGTAGTAATGCCGCGTGCAAGCCGGGTTATCTTGACCGGTATTCCTTCCAACTGGTTCATGATGAACAGCGCAGTACCGTCTCCTTCAACAGTCGGATTGGTAGCCATTACAATTTCCTTGAATTGTCCTTTCTTGACACGGTGTACCAACGCTCCGATTGTCAACTGGTCTGGTCCGACTTGGTCGAGCGGTGCAATGCGTCCCAGCAAGACGTGATATAATCCGTTGTAAATGCCGGTTTGCTCCAGTGAAATCAAGTCCCGCGACTGTTCGACTACACACAAGAGCGCAGTATCCCGTCGGCTGTCTTTGCAAATATCGCAGGTATTTTCTTCGGCAAGATTATAGCATTCGCTGCAATAGCGGACTTTTTCTTTGACATTGCGGATTGCATCGGCAAGGGCAAGTGCCTTATCTTTATCGATTTTGAGCAAGTGATATGCGATTTGCTCTGCCGATTTTTTTCCTATGCCGGGAAGTTTTTCAAACTCCCGCATCATTCGAGTAACTGACTCGGTTAATTCCGTCATAAAAATCGTTTCTGGGATGATACATTTAGCCGGTACTCCGGCAGTTGATACCCCGGATATGGTACACATTCTACCACTTCCGGCGTGAAATGGAATATAGGATAATCCCCTTTTAACATTTAGTGGTGAGTAGCGAGTTTGATAACCGACGGAAATTCTAACACCCCCGCTAATGTTGGCAAGAGCAAAAAGTGCCAGACGGCAGTTTAGCGAGCGGTTTATAAGACCGCCGATTATTTAACTGTTACGAAGAAACCAACACTACCCGCAATGCTTCGCCGCTCTGCATTAACTCAAACGCTTTTTCGATTTGTTCCAGCGGCAGTTGATGCGAAGCAATTTGAGCGGCGGGAATCTTCTTCGACGCTATCAACTCGACCGCTTTCTGAACATGTTCCGGCGTTGAATCACTCGAACCGATAACACGAATCTCACCGTAATGAATCAATCTGCTGTCAACAGTCAAAGAACTCTTACCGGCAGGCAGCGAAGCAAACAAACAAACCGTTCCGCGCTTGCGGACCAGCGACAACGCCTGTTCCTGCGGCAGTGCAGCCGGTGCCGCAACTATAACGACATCAGCACCGATGCCGCCGGTCTCTTGCTTGACAATTTCCGAAACGTCTTCATTATCAGGATTGATTATCCGGTCGATGTCAAACTGCCGCGCTTGTTTTCGCCGCAATTCGTTCAATTCGGTAAGCAGAATTTTCGATGCCCCAAAAGCGCGGGCAGCAACGGCGTTGAGCAGTCCCATCGGACCTGCGCCCATTACAAGCACCGTATCGCCATCTTGGATATTACACTGCTGAACGGAATTGACAGCGCAACTCAACGGTTCCGATAGTGCTGCCCACGCAGCTGGTACCTCATTCGGTACTTTGACAGCGTGACCGCCTTCAAGTGCAATAGCGGGAATTGAAATATACTCCGCCATACCGCCGGAATATGCAAAGCCAATCGGAGTAAGATTAGCGCAGAGATTTCGCAGATTATTTCGGCAGTAATAACATTGCCCGCACGAAATGCTTGTTGCCATCACGATTCGGTCGCCGATTTTCCAATCGCCTTTTGTGGTCGGACATATTTCTTCGATGAGACCGGTGAATTCGTGTCCTATTATACACGGGGCTTTAATCCGCGGATTACCGTGAAGTTTGCTTTTCAAGTCGGTGCCGCAAACGGCGCAGGCATCGACCTTGACGAGAATTTCTCCTGCACCGCAAACGGGTTTCGGAACATCTTCATAACGAATATCGCCGGGAGCGTAATAAACGATTGATTTCATTGTGCTAATTCTTTCCAAGCCGGTTTAAAAACTTCGAGCAGTTTAATATAACGCTGATATTTCTGTTCATAAATTTCCGCAAACTCAGGATTCGGTTCATAACGGCGGCTGATTTTCACCATCGCTTTGCAGGCATCTTCGTAAGACGGATATTCACCGGCTGCAACCGCCCCGCAAATTGCCGCGCCGAGACAACCGAGTTCTGTGCCGTCAGGAATCTCAACCGGTATCTGCAAAATGTCTGCAAACATATGTGACCAAACATCGCTGTTTGTTGCGCCGCCTGTTAACCGGATTGTTTCCGGCTTCTTGCAGAAACGGCGAAGACGTTCATAATGCCAGCGGTGTCCGAAAACGATGCCTTCAAATACCGCCCGCAGAACATGAGAACGGCTGTGCCGCCCGTCTATGCCGAATAAACACGCCTTCGCATCTAAGTCCACCGGATTACCGAAAAGAAACGGCAGAAAAATAATACCGGTATCATTCGGTTTTGTTTCGCTGACCAATCCGCTACAATACTCGTAGATGTTTGAAGGAACAAGTTCCTTCGCCAATAATTTTTCATCCGCTTGAAAGAATTGCGAAACGAACCATTCAAAGTTGGAAGCGGAAGTTGCGCTGCCTTCGAGCATCAAATAATAACCGTCAATGCTGTAACAACTCGTCATAAACATATCGCGGTCAACGACCGGCGTTTTCGAGACAAATTGATTATTTCCCCAAGTCCCGGCAACCATGCAGAATTGTCTTTCGTCGAACATGCCGACAGCGAGTCCGCAAGCGTCAATGTCGAACATTCCGCCTGCTACCGGTGTTCCTTCGGCAAGACCGGTTAGTAGCGCCGCTTCTGCCGTTATCTTTCCGCAAATGTCTGCCGATTTTTTCAACGGCGGCATAATATGTTTCCAATCGAGAAGTCCCCACGTTTCAAGCACTTCGTCATCGTATTGTGCATTTCCGACATCAATCAAACTGGTGCCGGACATGTCGGACAATTCCATAAATGCTTCACCGGTCAGCCGATAGCGGATATAGTCCTTGACCATGAAAAGATATTGCACCTTTGCCATCGTTTCCGGTTCGTTATCGATGAGCCAGCGGAGCAATGCATTCGGCTGCGCTGCCCAGAGCGACTGCATCGTTTTCGGCAAAATCTTTGCGAGAACATCCTGTTGCGTCCATTCTTCGATATATTTTCGCGCCCGGTTATCCGAAGAGATAATGCCGTTGCGAACCGGCTGTCCTTTTTTGCCGCTGAGATAAAGTCCGTTGCCGTGACCGGTGCAGGTTATTGAAGCGATTTGTATCGGGTCGATTTTCGATTTAGCGAGTACTTCGCTGCAAACTTCGCAGCAGTTTCGCCAGAGTTCGTTCATGTCGTTTTCTGTCCAGCCGGGGTGCAGATAGATATGTTCATTTTTTCGGGCGGCAGCGGCGATTTCCCTACCGTCAGAATCGAAAATTCCCGCCTTGACCATTGTCGAACCGCAATCGATACCGATGAAATAGTGCTGCGTCATTAGGTTTAGGTACTGTGTTATTTTTTGTTGAATAGATTGAGTCAAGCGTCAGACGGGTATTATAGAGCAACGTAAGAGAAACGTCAACAATGCGTTACGCTGATGTATTCCATCTCTCGCCGAAACAGGGTATAATTGCATGCTATGTCGAAGAAAGAAACCTATCAGCAAATACTCGAAAAATTTCAATTCCGCTACAAGCAAAAACCAACATTTCGCACATTGCGTGAATTGCTCGAAGCGTTGAAACCGGCAATCACCGGCGATGAGTTGCAGGAGTATGTCAAAATCGACCCCAAGATTCCGCCGGTACTCGTTTGGGCTCCGCTGAAGAACAAATGGGTCGCCGGAGATACGCTCAGCGAAATCATCCGCGATTATATGCAATGGAACGCAGTGAAACATCCCGACAGTAAAATTATAACGCAAGTCAAAAAGTTAAACGTTCTTCAACTTGATACTCTGCAAATCGAAAACGAAGAACCGTTTTACCGTTTTCTTATCAACAATAAACTGTATTAAATATGCAGGAAAAATACTCAAACATTGACGAATTGCCTAAAGCAAAGCAAACGCTGCACATCAACCCGCGTGAACCGAGACCGTATCAAACGGAAGCCATTAACGCAATGCGGCAGCACTATTTCACGGAAGGCAACGAGCGCGGAATCCTCATGATGGCTTGTGGAACAGGAAAAACCTACACCGCATTAAAAATTGCTGAAGAAATATATTTAAGACGGCAGCCAGACGAATCTGCCGTCCGTATTGTTGTCTGCTGTCCGTCCATTTCACTCGTTGACCAAACAATGAAGGCGTGGATAGAAGCGGCAAAGGTCCCGCTTGCCGTTATTCCTGTTTGTTCCGACAGCGATGTCGGACGCTCACGTAAAGCCGAAGATAGAGACGACATCTCTGCCGCTTCTGTTTATAGGGCAACGACAAATACTGAACAACTCATACAGCGGTACAACGAAACGCCGAAACAAGGACTCATCGTCATCATTACAACATATCAGTCACTGGGTAAGGTTCACGAATTGCAAGCGAAAGCGAAACTCAACATTGACATGTTGATTTGCGATGAAGCCCATCATACTGCCGGATTGAAAGCCGTTGATTCGTTTTACACACTTGTTCATAAAAACGAATTCATCAACGCAAAGTGCCGGATGTATATGACAGCGACACCGAAAACGCAAGTCGGCTATCGGCAGCGGGGCATGCTCGACCACACACAAAAGGCGGCAAAGAAAACGAAAGCAAACACCCGAAGCGGAAACAAAGACCTCGAGGTCTGGGATATGTACGCCGATGACTGCAAGCAATACTTCGGTGAAGAATTTTTCCGTTATACATTTTCACAGGCAATTTCACAGGAATATCTTTCCGATTATGAAGTCATTTTCGTCTGCGTTGACAAAGATAAACTTTCCGGTGATGACTACGAAAAAATGACCGCCGATATTGCCGAAGACAGCGAGGAAGAAGCCGGGACAACCGGCACCGATACATTGAAAGCCCGCGCAGCACAAGCGGCAACGCTGCATAAAATCGCTTCCGGCATATTTGACAGCGGCGATGAACCGCGTCCGCTGCGTTCCATCGTTGCGTTCAATAACACCATCAAACGTTCAAAGGCGATGGCGAAACTTCTCAAGCGGGTCAACGACATCTCCGAAAATTATAAAGTCGAGACCGCTCATGTTGATGGTACAAACTCCGCCGGTTATAGAGCAGAATTACTCAATGCCTTGCGGGACGCTCAATCACGCAGCGGCAGTTCCTACATCGTTTCCAATGCGCAAGTTTTCGGTGAAGGAGTTGATGTACCATCACTCGATGCGGTTGTGTTCCTCGAAGTCAAACATTCTTTCGTTGATGTTGTGCAGGCAGTCGGACGTGTCATGCGGAAATGCGAAGGAAAGAAAAAGGGCTATATTTTCGTTCCCGTCTTTGTTTCTGAAGAAGCAAAAAACAGTGGAGTGGTCTTCGATAAATCGCAATTCAAAGCCGTCGGTGATATTATCAAAGCAATTCGGGCAACGGATGATTCGCTCTATCTCGGCAGAAGATTTCATGTCATTGCCGACTTGAAAACGATTTCTGTAGGAAACATTTACGATGACGTTTCTAAGACACTGCCCGTCTATAACGAAAAACTTGAACAGGTTGGAAACGTTGACTATCAAACGAAAGAATTTACTTTTACAAGACGGCAGACGGCAGACGGCAGACAGCAAGAGGAGACGGCGGCAGAGCTGCAATCGTTAGATTGCGGACGGCGTTCTTGGAAAATCAAATTCGAAACAAAGAACGCCGCAGAAAAAAACGACGAAAAACTCCGGTGCATCAGAATAAAAATCGTTGATATAAGAGGGCAAACACTCGGTTATATTAAGGAAGAGGATTGGCTTTCCGTCTCGTTTTATGAAGCCGTCAAAGACAAAATTGTCGAGTTTGAACAGAACGAGAACCTCTGGCGTAGTTGGCTCGATGCTCTCTATAAGATGTATGAGAAAATACGCACGCATATCATCAACCGGCTTGAAGAACATAAACACAGCAGCATCGAAATGTACAACGACTTTATTGAACACGTCAAACTTTGCCGGTATCTGTTTGACGATACCATAGAACAGGATGTATCGCCGGCGCAGGAAGATATTAACAATCTCATAAGCATCATGGCGCAGAGCATTATGTTTATGCCGATTTACCGCACCGCTTTTCCGAATTACAAACAGCCGGAAATGGAACGCACGCTCAATCTGGTTTATGAACTCTGCATTTCAAAAACTGGTGACACCGACGAATGGAAAGAAGTGCAAGACGAATTTGAAAACAACATCAAGGCATCGCTGCACCTCTTGCCCGAAAGCCGCGACCGGCGACAACTCATTAATCATATTTACGAAAAGTTCTTCGTTGGTATCTCCAACACAGCCGGTCTTGAATTACAATCTGTAAATGTACAGAAAGAGAACGGTGTCGTTTATACTCCGCTGGAAGTTGCCGACTTCATGGTGCGCAGTGCCGATAAACTCTTGCGGGACGAACTTAACACCGACGGCATCGGCGGACAACGGGTTACGGTGTTCGATCCGTTTACAGGCAGCGGGACGTTTTTGGGGCGCATGCTGAGTTATGTGACGCTAATAGATGGACTCAAACGTCTGGCGAGATTGTCCGCTGGCGGTATGTGGGCGGCTGACGACATCATCATGCCCGTCTATATGGCTGAAGCACATGTCACTTCGATGCTTGCCGAACTTTCTGATAACCAACTCGTGCAGAATAAATTCGATTACATCGTCTTCGGAAACACCTTTTCCGTTGACGTAAGGAAGGCAAGTGTCGAATCTCCATCGCAGGGTTTCTGGCATGCTGACATAGAACATAAGCGCAAACTCGAAGACCAGCGGTTTGACATTATCATCATGAATCCGCCGTATGTGAAATCGCAGCGCAGTGAACAACAAGTTGACCAGCGGGTGCGGGAGACCTACGCTGCTGAAAATCTGACGCAATTAAGACACAACGATTTTATTCGGGCATTGCGCTGGTCTACCGACTTTTTGCAGAGCAAAGACCTTGACGGTGAACACGGGTTTCTCATTGCCGTGATATGTCCCGATACGTGGACAAAAGCGCAATCCGGTATTCAAGCGTGTCTCGCAAAAGAATTCGATAAGATTTGGCATGTCGAAACTAGGTCGTCAAATCGCTTTGCCCGAAACAAAACGGATGGTGAATGTATCTTCGGTACGGTATGCACTAATCCCATCGGGATTTTTTTCTTACTGCGATTGCCGAAAACGCATAAGGATTATACCGGTGCAGAGCCGGCGCAGTTATTTTACTTCCAGATGCCTGATACACCTGCCGGCATGTCGGGCAAAGATAATCCGGTTTGGAAACGTCAGATACTTGATAACCAGCATGCGGATTACGATGCAAGGGACTGCACGACGTTATGTCAACCGATTAATATGAACGCCCCTGACGCGTGGTATGCAAAAGTTGAAGGAACGGCATGGAATGATTTACCGCTGCTCTTTCAGCAGAAGGGAAGAAACGATAATACGGTTAGTATCTTCAAGGAAAACACTACTGGAGCAACTTCGTCAGCGGATAAGTTGTGGTACGCAGAAAGTAAGGAGCAATTACTTGAGAAATTACATGCCGAAGGAATTCGTGATGTTGATGAATCAAAGTGCTGCCTTGTACGAAAGACAACACTCGGAAGTGCTTGGTGTTATTGGGACTTTGCCGCCTGGAAAAAACACAAAGGCAGCGGTGGAGGACAAGTTATGCTGCTGTCGATTTTTCCAAACGCTGATTCCGAAAATGTTGTATTAGGATTCGATTTGCATAGTAAAACGATTCCATTTTCTGCCCTTGCGTTAAATGAACGGTTTGCAAGTTCCGCTGTTTATATGGGCGTGCCTCGCTGGATATATTCTGCGGACGGCAGTCGGCAGAGCAACATAACGGCGGAAGGTTTGGCGCGGTTTCGGCAGGTGACGCAGGCTAAGCGTCATTCCCGCGCAAGCGGGAATCTAGACGAAAAACTCCATTCTCTAGATTCCCGTTTTCACGGGAATGACGTGAACGTGGTCACCGAGGATACGATTTTCACATACTGTTTCGCCGTAATGAGTCATCCCGATTACATAGCAGCGCATGAGATGTATCTTCGGCAAAACCCGCCACGTATTCCGTTGTTAGATGGCAGCCAGCAGACGGCAAACGGCAGTAATGCGGTTGATGAGTTTCTTAAGTGGTCACGAGCAGGAGAAGATTTGATTAAAATTCATACACAATGGAGAACGTATTGTGAACCATACGAAGGTCTTTTGTTTAAGTGGCGAGTAGCGAGTGACGAGTGGCGAGAGATAGAGCAAGAAAACTCGCCTCTTGCCACTCACTACTCGTCACTAGTACCTATTAACTCGAACAGGAAGACGGACTTGAATCGTGAAGACGTTCAGCAAGCGGGTTTATTGTACAACGGCAAGGTTCGCATTATGGGTTTTCCATCTGGTGCTTGGGATTGGAAAATGGGCGCGGGCAACAGCATAAAGGCGTTTTGCAATAAGGAGTTGGTTAGCGGTGCAAGTGCGGCTGACTTCATTGGACGCAGCGGCGGTGATGTCATCGATGCATTAAAACGGTTGGTCACCGCCAGTATCCGCATCGGCGAGATATATCGGGAATTGAAATATGTTGATGTGCCAGGGTGCGAGTAAATATTTTCCTTTTGTCGATTTTCTTGTATGCTGGAGTAGTTATGTTACTTTCATTCCCCTTACGGAGTATCAGAAATGGACTTTACCGACCTTA
>WRCR01000061.1 GCA_009783865.1 Planctomycetaceae bacterium
AGGAGGAGATACTGAAAATCATTGCCGCGCATAAAGAGGCGGACACTTCGGCATCCGAAACGCCTCAACAAACGGGACCCCCGATAGCGGTAACGGCATTGACTCATGAAAGCAAGGGCGAGCAGATTATCGTTTTGTATCGTGAGTTGCCGATTCCGCCACAGGAAATTATCAACGAGATGATTGCAACGGGTTTGCCTAAGGTTTGGATTCCTCAAGCGCGGGGATTTTTGAAAACGGATTCGATACCGGTGTTAGGCACCGGCAAACTCGATTTAGCGGCAGTGAAGAAGAAAGCGGCAGAGTTGTTCTAGGGAAAAGTCAGGGATTTATAGGAAATTATATGATAAACATAGTTCCCGCGGTTCGCAATCGCACAATAACGTTTTCCGATGTTGAAAGACAACATTATCGGAGTCGTTTGGTGGTTCAACTGCCGCAAGATATTCTTAATAAGGTAATATGTCTGGATTTGTTTGACGTTTTATCAAAGTTGCCGACAGCGTTTTGCGATTTAATTATTGCTGACCCGCCGTATAATATCACCAAAGAGTTTAACGGAAAAAAATTTAAAGGAACAAGCACCGCTAGATATGCCGATTACCTTCGGACTTGGCTGCCGCAGATGAAACGCTTACTCAAACCGGCGGGTTCGATTTATGTCTGCGGTGACTGGCGCAGTGCGGCGGCAATTCAAACCGTTTTAGAAGAATATTTTATCATACAAAACCGTATCACTTGGGAACGGGAAAAAGGACGCGGAGCAAAATCGAATTGGAAAAATAACAGCGAAGATATTTGGTTTGCGACAGTAAGCAAAAAATTCATTTTTCACGCTGACCGTGTGATGATGAAACGCAAAGTGATTGCCCCTTATACTGACAAAGCAGGCAAACCGAAGGACTGGAATGAAACGGACGAGGGACGTTTTCGTATCACTTATCCTTCCAATTTGTGGACGGATATTTCCGTGCCATTTTGGTCAATGCCGGAGAATACTGAACACCCTACACAGAAGCCGGAAAAGTTGTTGGCGAAAATCATTTTGGCAAGTTCCGACCCCAATGACGTTGTGTTCGACCCGTTTCTCGGCAGCGGAACAACGGCTGTTGTGGCGAAGAAGTTAGATAGGCAATATGTCGGTATAGAAACTGATGAGGAATACTGTATGCTTGCAGAAAAACGGCTTGAATTGGCTGCGCAGATGCCGACTATACAAGGATATTCCGGCGGTATATTTTGGGAACGCAATACGCTTTCCGAACAAAACAAAAAGCGTTCTGGGACACAGCAAACGGCGTTGCAAAATTCATTTTTTCAATAAATGTCAAGAATTTTCAGACAACCGAGTATTTGCAGATTGCGGAGAAAACGAAAAAGTTTCTCAATTCGCAGGAAGATTTTTTGTCGGCAAACACCGTTAAAAGCACACGGGCTGTCGGCGATGCTTTGCAGGATATTTTGACGGAAAATTTCGGGGCATTGCTCGGTGAAAACTGTGCGGAGTATTCTTCTGACTTTGCCCGCCGTGCAATGGCGGACTTGGCTTTCAAAGACCTGGACGGTAATTATTATGTCGTTGATGTTAAAACACATAGGGAAGACACAAAATTCAACTTCAGATTGCAAATTCAAATCGAATAGTATTAAATCCGCAGAATACCCGCAAGAATTGGATGCTCGAACTTTGCGACACCTTGCTTGAATTTTATCCGAAAGAAATCGGCAAGATACATGAACGGATAGAATACTTTGAAAAAGTCAAAGAGCGGTGGAATAAACGGTAAATATGATATCTCTTGCGCGGCTTCGTTCTGATTTTTCGCTCAAATTCCGCTATTGACGCTTTCTGCCCAAACCGATATACTCCGCACAAACGGATTTTACCAAGAGAACAAACCTTGAGAACGGAAGCAAACGGAATACGTTATGAACGAGGAAATGAATAAAAATTCCGTTCATATTCCCGTTTTACTCAACGAGGTGTTATCTCTCCTAAATCCAAGGAACGGAAGCATTTACATTGACGGAACAATGGGCGGAGGCGGACATACCGAAAAAATTGCCGAAAAGGTTTTGCCGGATGGACTGGTCATTTCAATGGACTGCGACCTCAACGCAGTCAACCGCACTGAAAAACGACTGCGGCAGGTATTCATCAACTGCACCGGCAAAAATTTTCCAATCCGCTTCGTTCACGCAAACTACCGGTTTTTTGCAGAAACATTAGACCAACTAAACATACCGGAAATTGACGGCTTTTTGCTGGATTTAGGACTTTCCAGCGACCAACTTGCCGAAAAGTCCCGCGGGTTCAGTTTCGACTCGGACGGAACACTGGATATGAGATTTGACGATTCCGAGGGAGAAACCGCCGCAGACTTATTATTTCGATTAAAAGAAGAAAAAATTGCCGATATAATTTATGAATACGGCGAAGAAAAATACAGCCGAAAAATTGCAAAACAAATTGCCGAAAGGAGACGGAAAGAACAGCCGGTCAAGACCGCCGGTGAATTAGCGGAATTAGTCCGAAAATGCGTGCCGCGTGAACACCGTCACCGCACAATCGGCATTGACCCCGCAACACGAACTTTTCAGGCACTGCGGATAGCCGTCAACGATGAACTCGGTTCGCTAAAATACGTGTTGGAAAATGCCTTCAAACGGTTGAAAACCGGCGGAGTATTCGCCGTCATCAGTTTTCATTCGCTTGAAGACAGAATTGTAAAAAATGTTTTTAGGGATAGTCAACGCTGGAATGTTATCACGAAAAAGCCGATTACAGCAACAGAGGAAGAAATAAAACGCAATCCCAGAGCCAGAAGTGCGAAACTGCGGGCGGCGGAAAAAATATAACGGAATGTAAAACTTTTCGGGAACAAATCATCACCCGTTAAGAGGAATCAACTATGTCAAGAAGAGATAGAGAAAGACGTTTTGAACGGAGTCGACACAATGCCGATGACCGCGATTCGTCCGCTGACTTTGCGGATGAATTCGAACAACTAACCGCTTCGTTGAGAAATGCCCCGGCAAGAACAAGGAATTCGGAAGAACTCGGCGGAGAAGATTTTGAAGAAATCGAAGAGTCCGCTTTCTCGTTTTCCGCTGTTCTGCATAATTTGTTTGTCGTACCGTTCATTTGGATTTGGAACGGCATAAGATTTTGCGCCGCGAAAATTTATTCCTGCGGTGCTTTTTCGTTAGGTATATTAAAGAAAATCGGCTCGCTATTTGTCTTGAAAAAAGAATTGGAAGAGGAAGCAGAGACAAGGACTCCTGCCGTAAATGAACCGCTGCCAACGGCGGAAGACGATGAAGAATACACGTCTCCGAGGTGGACCGGCTGGGTTTTCAAGGGTGCCGCAGTGACGGCATTTCTGTTATTGAGTGCTGGCGGTTATTTCGGCTTCAAAGCATTGATGAAAGACAAGACCGCAACAGACAACCCTGCTGCCAATGTTGCTGTTGAAAAAACAACGGAGACAAACGTTCCGGTCTCAACTGTTCCCGCCGCAAAAAATGTTCCTGAAACCGCTGCGAAGGAAACTTCCGTAAAGGAAATTCCGGTCAAGGAGACAGCGGTGAAACCGAGTGTGCCGAATCCGCCGATTGCCGCTGCTGCGCCTCCTGCTGTTCAGGAAAAGAAGGAAGTACCGAAGGAAAATCCGAAGCCGGTTGAGACGGTAAAAAAAGAACCGCCCAAACCGCCAGTTACTCCGCCGGCAGTTGTTCCGCCCGTAGTTGCTCAAAAAGAACCGCCCAAACCGGCAGTTGCGGCTGCTAATCCGCCCGCTGCTAATCAAACGGCTGCCGCTAAACCGGCGGTTCCGGGTAATCCGGTAGTCAGCGGAAATCCCGCTCCGGCAGAAAATCCCGCCCCGGCAGAAAAGCCCGCGGAAAAAACCATCGCAAAGCAAGAACCTAAAAAGGATGTAAAACCGGAAGAGAAGAGTGCGGCAAAACCCGAATTGACGGCATTTAGTTCGCCGAGTCCGCCGCAGAATAATCCAGCGGCTGTACCGGCATTAGCCGCACCAGCAGTTGGTAATCCCGCTCCAAGCAGTGACCCTTGGGCGGTATCCTCTACGCCGAAGGCAACCTCCGAAGCAGCACCTGCTGATTCGCCGTGGTCATTACCGCCTGCACCTCCAACTGCAGCACAGGTTGCGGCGGCAACAAACATTGCAAAAACAGATGCCGGAAAACCAAATGCTCCTGCTGAAACGGAAGTCAAAAAGGAAACCGTAAAAGATACGCCGAAGGAAACTCCGAAGGTGATTGCAGCGGCATCAAAACCTGAACCGAAACCGGCGGTTGCCGCTGCACCGGCTGCAACAACCGGTGAAACCATCAGACCTTTGGTAATGACGGTACTGACGCAGGAACCGGCAGCAGACCCGCTTGCAAAACAGATGACTCCGGCAGCGGCTGCCGTCTCCGGTAAAATTGCTTCGGCACCGTTGCAGCCGCTTGCGGCAGAAGAGAGAGCTCCCAATATCATTTCACAAAAAGAACCTGCAATGGGTATTCCGTCTTCGGAAGCCGTGCGTCCGCTGATTCAAAATCCGCCGCCGATTGCCCCGTCTGACAACAAAGAAAAAGCGGTCAATCCATTTTTCGGAGATACGATAAAACCGCTTGCACCGCCGAAGGAAATGAAACCCGACTCGCCGCTGCTCATTCCCGATTCGGGAGAAAAACCGCTTGTCGTTTCACAACCGGCGGTAAAGACCGTACCGGCGATGTCCGAACCCGCACTTGAAATTCCGAAAGAAGGCGCAAGTACTCCGGCATCGGTATTCATGAATTCAACACGTCAAAATTCAATACCGCAAAATGCGGCACAGGAAACAGCACCGCAAATCCCGCTGGAGTCAACGCCGCAAAAGTCAACCGTGCAAAACACTGCGCAGGAAGCAACACCGGAAATTCCGAATGAGAATCGGCGTGCCGCAGTGTTTGCGGATAAATCGAAGCAAGCGAACATGCCGCTTGCGGGTACTCTTGCAGATAAGATTCCTGCTGCAATTCCAACGGGCAATACCGGTGAACCCGCACTTGGCACCGCGCTGCAAAGCCGGATTCAGGAGTTGCGTTCTCCTTCCGACGAAGAACCGAGGTTGAGTTTTGAGCGTAAAACCGCACCGGCTATGGTTCCGCTGACTCTGCCGAAAAATCCGAATTCCGCAGAAGATAATCCGCTGTTGAAACTTGTACCGACGGGAAGACCGGCAGAAAATGCGGCGGAAATCGAGCAATCGCTGCCGACAGAAATAAACACGCCGAAACCATTGCTTGCCGAAGTCAATCCGGGATACCGCCGGTCTCTTGATTCCGCAAGACCCGCTCCGCTGCGAATGACTGAAAACATGACGGCAAACCGACGGGAAGAGCGGGCAATATTGTTTAACGACGGAATTGATGAGCAGGTCAAGCGGTCGCCTGCTGATACGGAGCGTTATGTAATTCAGCCCGGCGATACTTATATGACGATTTCCGATATGAAATTCGGCACGAGTTTGTTTTATCGGGCGTTGGCAGTGCATAACCGCCGCTTGGGGGTTGATTATACGCCGGTGCCGGGGACGGTTATTGAGATTCCTACGGCGGAATTTCTGAAGAGCAATTATTCCGAAGTTCTTTCACGGGGCAGTCATAGACGTGAAGCACAGCAGGACAGCGGTTTCAAACGAGTGTCGTCAAGTCAGCCGCTGAATTCTTCGGGACTGCGTTATACGGTGCAGCACAACGACAATATCTTCAGGATAGCGATGAATGAACTCGGCGACACTTCCCGCTGGCGGGAAATTGTAGCGTTGAATTCCGAAACGATTTCCGACCCGAGGAGTTTGCAGCCCGGCATGGAAATTCTGTTGCCGAGTCAGTCCGGTGTTAGCACGGCTGCGCGAAACAGAGGAGTGTATTAATAACATAATCAGAGCAGCGTTGCGCAATACCGGCAAGTTATCGGCAGGCAGCAAGTATTGTATGTATAAGTTGTTCTTTGTTGACCGGCTTGCTCAAATATGAGTTGCAGCCGATTGCCAGCGTTTTTTCACAATCACCGCTGAGAGCATGGGCGGTGATGGCGATAATCGGTCGGGTATAACCGCCGCTGCGAAGCCGGTTTGTTGCTTCATAGCCGTCCATTACCGGCATTTGCATGTCCATCAGAATAACATCAAACGATGTTCCCGCCGCCTCGTGTTCGCGGATAGATTCAATAGCCGTTTGACCGTTGTCTGCCAGTGTTACTTCTGCACCGGCATCGGTGAGTTGAGCAGAAAGGACAATCTGGTTAACACGACCATCATCGACAACGAGAATGTTGAAACTCGAAAGCGGTTTTGTCTCGGTAAGTTCAATTATACCAGAATCCGTGAATTCTAACTGTTTTTGCAGTTTTTCATCCCGCCGACGTATGTCTTCCGCTTGGGGGGCACGGATAGGAAGAAGCAGCGTAAATATGCTGCCTTTACCCTCTTCTGAAGCGACGGTAATATCTCCGCCGAGCAGAATTGCAAGACGCTTGGAGATAGAAAGTCCCAGCCCGGTACCGCCGAAACGTCGTGTCAGCGAGGAATCCGCTTGAGAAAACGGTTGAAATAGACGATTCATCTGTTCCGATGTCATTCCTATTCCTGTGTCCTGTACCGCAGCGAACAGTGCCGCTGGCTTTCCCGCTTCTGCTTCCGCACCATAGCGTATCGTAACGGTTCCTGACTCTGTGAATTTGATGGCATTGCCGACAAGGTTATTCAAAATCTGCCGTAATCTCGTAGGGTCGCTCAATATAAGTTCAGGAACACCTCCATTATCCGTGCATTCAAGAGTTAGATTCTTGCTTTCCAGCCGTTCCCGCATAACTGTACGAACACTCTTGATGATTTCTCTAAAAGAGACGGGAATCGATTCGACTTCGACCTGGTTGGATTCCACCTTGGAAAAATCGAGAATGTCGCTGATGATAGTCAGCAGGTCGTTTCCGCTGCTGGTAATCATGTTGATATATCCGCGGCACTGTTCACGTTCTTCCGGCAGGCAGTACTGAATGAGTTTATCACCAACGATATTGGCTAATCCCAATACGGCATTCATCGGTGTCCGTATTTCATGCGACATGTTGGCAAGAAAATGTCCTTTAGCCCTCGCAGCAGTTTCAGCGGCGGTTTTCGCTTCCGTCAACTGAAACACTGATTCCTGTAATTGCGCTGCAAAACGCTGCGAAGATTCCAAGGATAGTTGGTTCATGACTATCAGATACACACTCCCGAAAAACAGCAGCGTGAGTATAAAGAAAAAACAGTAGGGCCATATTTTCGCCTTGGTCAGGGTATCAGACCAAAAACGATAATCGAAGTCGAGACCGACCACTCCGTCGAACTTTCCATCAATACCCTTGATGGGATGAAAGGCGGTAATCCAAACTCCCCATTCGTCGACAACCGGAACCGTGTTTATCGCAGGTTTGTGTGTTGAGAACACATAACGCATAACGGGAGTGTTTTCGTATCTTTCACCAATCGGCGCAGCCCGCTCATTAGGGTCAATGACACCGTTGCGATTGGTATCCACTGCCGGGCAAATGATAAACATAGCAGCATCTTCGCCGTTTATGGGACGCATGGTATAGGCACTAGCGATATAACGGCTGGCATGTGACGCGCCGTCACATGCGTCCATCAGAGCAAGGTAGGTAGCATCATTCTCCGGCGTCCCTGTTTCCGCCCGCACACGAAAGAAATGGTCGGATACCGGGTCATCCACAAAACATTCGCAGGCAGCACCGGAATAGATGGTTTCCCATTCCTCACCTTCCAATAATTCTCCGGTATCGGTATCTAACCTGCCCCATTGGACCCGGTAGGCAGTCGCACCGGTAACGTGATACCAGTGCAGAGAAACCCGAGCCGGAGAAAGCCGGATGGCGGTGATTTGCTCAGGGACAGCCAGCCGTTCCGACGTATCTTTTACAGCCGTGCCGGAAGAAGATTTCTGCGGTTTCGGCTCATTTTGCGTGTCAGAAGACATGTCTGGACTGACCGGGGAAGACCAGTCCGAAAAGACATCCTCGTTACCGGCAACGATTTTCCAGTGTCCTAACTTGGAAATTACGACAGCGTATGCCGAAGCCATTTCTTCAAAGTAACTGATCCATTGTGTACGCACGGATTGAATGCCTATCAACAAACTGACTAATCCGACAAAGACGATAACGGTAAAGCCGCCCCAGAGTGACAATATCATCGTTCGGGAACGCCGTTTTTGCCGCAGCCAAAACGTCATCCACACCATAATGATAATAGGAAACAAGACGATGTACAGTATGTCAATATAATCAAAAACGTTAAAATCGATATTCATCTCAATAATCTATTTTTACTTTTTTACCGTCATATCTGGGTTATCGCAGTGCCTTATCCGAAATATCTTTACGGTACCAGGAACCGTTCCAGCGGATGTGTTTCACAGCCGAGTAAGCAGCGGTCTTTGCTTCTGAAACCGTTTCGCCCAAACCGGTTACGCCGAGAACACGTCCGCCGCTGGTAAGAATCCTGCCGTTCACATCAAGCAGTGTTCCGGCGTGAAATACTTTTGTTTTCGGCACTTCTGCCGCTTCTTCGAGTCCTTGAATTGGAAACCCTTTGGCGTATTTACCTGGATAACCTTCGCCTGCCATGACAACACAGACCGCTGTCCGGTCGTCCCATTCCAGAGAACCGATTTTCGATAACTGCCCGTCAATGGCTGCATTACATATATCAACCAAATCGGTCTTCAAGCGCATCATCAAGGGCTGACATTCGGGGTCGCCAAACCGGACATTATATTCGAGGACTTTCGGACCCTGCCGAGTTATCATTAAACCGGCGTACAGAACACCCTTGAAAGGCGTGCCGTTTTGATTCAAAGCATGAACGGTCGGGACGAGAACCCGCTCTTCAATCCAATGAAGCGTCTTCGTATCGACAACCGGTGCCGGACAGTAGGCCCCCATTCCGCCGGTATTTGGTCCTTTGTCTCCGTCAAAAGCCGCTTTGTGGTCTTGTGCCGGTTGAAGCGTCAATATGGTAGAACCGTCCGTGATTGCGAGAACGCTTGCTTCTTCGCCATCAAGCATTTCTTCGATGAGCAGTCGATCTCCCGCATCGCCGAATTCTTTTTCCTCGGTGATGATTCTGACTGCGTCCAGTGCTTCTTCCCGTGTTCGGCAGACGAAAACGCCTTTGCCCGCGGCTAATCCGTCTGCTTTCACGACGCTCGGAATATATTCTCCCTGCTTCAGATAGTTTGCGGCATCATAGCCATCGCTGAATGTGCGGTGAATCGCAGTTGGTATATTACCTTTTCTCAATATTTCTTTGCAGAAAATTTTGCTTGCTTCAAGTTGTGCAGCCGCTTTGCTGGGACCGAAAATACGAAATCCTTGTTTTTGAAAAACATCGACAATACCGGCAGCGAGCGGAACTTCCGGACCGACGACTGTTAGTCCGATTTTCTTATCTTCAGCGAAATGGAGCAAAGCCGAAAAGTCCATTTCTTTGATTGGCACATTTTCTATTTTACCGCCTTCGAGTGCAGTACCGCCGTTGCCGGGAGCAGCATAAACCTTATCGGCATTTTTACTTTGTGCTAATTTCCAGGCGAGTGCGTGTTCCCGCCCGCCGGAACCTATAACGAGAATGTTCATAGAAAAACAATTAAAAACTGAATTTTGTAAAAGCGGTATTATATCGCAAAATAGAGACGTTTTGCAAGGGCGTGAAAAAGATTTTTCTGAAAAGTTTGACGGTATTTTGCGCTCTCTTAGCGTCTTTTGCGGTTGTTCTTTTTCAACCGCAAAAGACACGAAGAACACAAGGATTCGCAAAATCGAATATATGTGGCTGCCCGCTACTTAGAGTGGCACTTTTTGCTCTTGCCAAGTTTAGCGGGGATGTTAGAATTTGCACCGATATTATTTCGTAAGTTATCACTGGCGGCTCGTATTATTGCTCGCAACTCACTACTCGCCGCTCACCGCTAAAAGTTAAGATAGGTAAAATAACGTTAAAATAGGTAGTCACCATGTGCAAAATGATACAATTTTCAGAAGTATTTTGTTTTCAAGAGGTTACGTCGATAAAATTTTTTAATTTAGGGCTTGATGTTAGGTGGTTGGCGGTGGTTTTTGCGGGAATTTGCTCTCATAAAAATCGCGCTAAACTTTTCCACATACGTGAAAAATTGCCCTTGACACGATTCGCCGGATTTGGTAAAAGCCGTTTCGTAACGGACTTGATACCTTCAGAACGGACTCCAACGGACACAGCGATGCGCTTATTCTTACAACTATCGGCTTTATTTGTACTGCTGCCGGTATTGCTTCTGCAAACAGCGGCGGCAACGGAACAGGCAGCAATGCGGGAAACGCATCAATATCCGTTTTCCGCTTATATTTCGGTTTCCGAAGCCGTCGTCCGCAGCGGTCCCGGACAAGAATACTATGAAACCTCCCGTATCAGACAGGGCGAAAAAGTCGAAGTATATGAAGAAAAAGACGGCTTCTTTGCGGTGCGTCCGCCAAAAGGAAGTTTTTCATGGATCAGCGCGCTATACGTGGAAATTGAATTGCCTGTCGGCGGAGTTAATCCAAAGAACGGCGTTGTCGGCACCGTTGTCAGCGAAGGACTCGCTTCCCGCATCGGCTGCGAAAATACCGAAATTTGCGACACGATTCAGGTAAAACTGAAAAAAGGCGAGAGGGTTCTTTTACTCGGCGAATTAGAAACGCCGGAAAATAGCGTTAGTCCGCTTTGGTACAAAATCGCTCCACCGAATGGTGAATTCCGCTGGATTCACGGTTCCGAAGTCAGCGAGTTCAGAAGCGAACTGCAACCGGTCGCACCGTTGATGATTCCGAAGAAGATTATCACAGAGAAATTACTCGCTAAGAAAACAACCCCGCCGCTTCTTCTGCCGCCGAAATTAGAAGACAGTAATCCAGTATCGGAAAGACATCTGGAAAAACGAGGGGAAATCATTCAAGTCCAATACGAAGAGAAAGAGAAGAAACAGGACCTGACCGGACAACTCGCTGCGAAACCGGTTGCACCGCCGCAAATCAAAATGGAGATTATTGAAACCGAAACACCGGCGGAGAAAAACAAACAGTTGGAAAAGATTTCAGCGACTGCAAAACCGGCGCAACTGCCGCTTGATATTTCGGCGTTCCAGAAAGCGTTTGAAGAATTGAAAGACGAAACGCGGGTCGTTTTGACTCGACCTACCGAGGATTGGGTTTTTGAAACGCTGATTCATCGCGGGAATGAACTTTACGAAGTTGCTCCGACTCAAGACGATTTGGAAAAGGTTTACCACCTCGTTGAAACGCTGGAAAGAACACGGAACATCCGCAAGGAGATTGCTTATCGCCGTCAGTTCAAATCCGGCGGACTGCTTCCGCCGCAAGGCAATTCCGTTAATAATCCCGCAGCATTACCGGCAGCAAGACCCGCAGCAGTAACGGCAGCGTATGCAACGAATTATTCCGTAAGAAGCGGCGCGCCTCCCGTTAGGGAAGTCCCGCAGGATATTGTTTCCGCATTGATTCCGGACGATAATAAATCGTCTCAATCGGCATTAAGTTTCGATGTAACTGGTTTGCTCGGCGAGTTTGATTCGCTGCCAGCCGGTCATCCGCCGTTTGCGGTTGTAAATGAACAGCGGGAAATCGTTTGTCTTATCTCGCCAGCCGCCGGTTTGGACTTGCGCTCTTTTGTCGGACAAAAAGTCGGCATCAACGGAACGCACGGAATCTTTCGAAAGACGGGCAAGCCGGACGTAAAACACATCACCGCAAAAGGCGTGTGGCCCCTCCCATAAAAATCATTGCTATGTCTAGTGAAATTAAACAGTCATCTAAACCGCCGATTAAGCCGCGCAGTATTCCTCTGTCGAAACGTTTGTTTTACTATTTGGTGCGGTTTCCGATTTGTCTTTTTTTCATGCTGTTTTATCGGGTAAGATATTACGGAACAAATAATATGCCGGAAAGCGGCGGCGTGCTGGTCGTTTGCAATCATCAGTCGCATTTTGACCCTCCGCTCATTGGAGGCGGTCTTCGGCGGCGGTTGAATTATCTTGCCCGCAAGTCCTTGTTTAATTCGGCAGCATTTGCTTGGCTTATTCGTATGCTGGATGCTATTCCGCTGGACTTAAACGGCATCGGTTTTGAAGGCATTAAGGAATCCTTGAAGCGGCTGCGCGGCGGTGAAGCACTTTTAATTTTTCCCGAAGGCGGAAGAACCTTTGACGGAGAAATTGCCGACTTCAAAGAAGGAGCGTTGACATTGGCGCAGCGGAGTCAGACGGCAATTTTACCAACTGCGCTGGACGGCTGTTTTCAAGCGTGGAATCGGAAAAACAAGATGCCGTATCTTTGGGGGAAGATTCGTGTAATTTTCGGCAAGCCGCTCTTCTATGAAGAATTCAAGGACTTGAGCGAAGCGGAACTCCGGAATCTGCTCGAATGCAAAATCAAAGAACTCTTTGCGGAATTAAAAGCGAAATAGCGAAACGCCTTCACCAGTATCCGGTGCGTGCGGAATCAACAACTCGAAAATCATTTGCAAAAGTTTCCCGATACCCTCACCGGTACTCGCACTAACGCCAATCGCATCGTCCGGTATCTTTGATTCCGGCAAGTCAATTTTGTTA
>WRCR01000062.1 GCA_009783865.1 Planctomycetaceae bacterium
GAGTAAATGTCGGAGTCGGTTATGCGGTCTTCGCGAATCAAGTACAATACTTCCTCGGTGATTTCAAAAGCGGACGCATCGTTGACCATTCAACGCTTAATGCGATTGTTACCAATGATAAGTCCGCCGTCGTGAAATTCGAAGACGTTTACGGAACCTCTGACGCTTTCCGCAGCGGACTCCGATATAACGATGAACTTGTCCGATTTGCGGGCAAACCGATTCCCGCCGCCAATACCTTCAAAAATCTGCTCGGCATTTTTCCGCCGGGCTGGCGTTTGCCGGTGACGGTGCGCGGCAAAGACGGCAAGCGGTTCGATTTATTCGTCAGAACTTCCGGCTTGCATACCGAGGCAGAACTGCTTGAGTTGACGCAAAAGATGATTGAACCGCCGATCATTCCGCCGGAATTCAAGAAGATGCTCGAAGAGCAGCAAAAGCGGCTCAAAGAACAAAAGAGCGGCGAAGACACGGAATTGCCTGACATTCTCAAAGGATATAAGGAAGTTGAAATTCCCGGTCCAGACGGCAAACCCATCAAGGTTTTACAAAAGGAACATCAAATTTCCGATGTTGCTAAACCGTTTTACGAAAAGCGGCGCGGCTATGCGAATTACTTTTTCAACCGCATTGAAGCAAAACGCGTTTTGAATAATTGGCAGAAAACGCTTCCGGCTGCTCTAGTCAGTAATGCGGATAAGACAAATTTCGATTGGAAATTCACCGGCGGCATTAAAAACCGGCGTGATACTTTTTCGTTTTCGATAACGAACAAAGGCGTTCAATATGAATTGCCGGCGGAAAAGGGTCTTTGGGACGCTTACCAGATGAAGCAGGAAACAGCAACGGTACTCGACCCGCTGATGCATTATCAAGCACCGCGCGGCAGCGGCGGGTTGTTCACATCGCTGTTTTTAATGGGACAACTTGCAATTAAGAATCTCGGTTTAGATGAAGCAGAAGTCCTCTATACCGGCACTGCCCCGCTGGACGGAAATACTAATTATCTTTACGATATTATCACGATTTCATGGTTCGGAAACGAAACTCGATTTTATTTCGACCCGCAAACCGGTTTGCTGCAACAAATCGAAATGTTTGGCAGTTCCTTGGATTCTCCCGGCGAATTGCGTTTCCGTTATGCAGAAGGCAAAACGAGTATTGAAGTCCGATACGGCAGCATTCTTTATGGAACTTTTGAACCGGAGAACGCCGTTTTCGTTGAACCGCCGATTGCCGATTCAACGGAAGAGAAAAAACCGCCGCAGCGGACAACACCGCCGATGCTTGCCGCTGCGCTGGAAAAGACGGTTAAGATTTACGGTGCGGAAGCATTGTCGGCGGGCGGCGCCGGCATTCACGGTTATCAAACGGGCATCATTGTTTCGCCGGACGGTTTTATTTTGACGGCGATTACGCCGTCATTGCTGGCAGACAAATTAACTATCGTGTTGAATTCCGGTCGGCGTTATGAGGCAAAGATTGCTTCCGCTTCACCGGAATTGGAATTAGCACTGCTGAAGATACCGGCGGATGATTTGCCGTTCTTTACGCTTGATGCCAACGTAGATGCGGTGCGACTCGGTGAACCGGTTTATGCAGCAACGAATTGTTTCAATATAGCAGCGGAAAACGAACCGGTTAGTGTTCAATTCGGTCGCGTTGCTGCAAGAACAATGCTGCACGCGCGGCGGGGCGTGTTTGAAACGCCGTATCGGGGAGAGATTTTCGCTCTCGACTTCACGGTTAATAATCCGGGGGCTTGCGGCGGCGCATTGATTGCCGCAAGAGCGGGTGATTTACGAGCGGCGGGTGATAACCCGCCGATACTACTCGGCATCATAGGCAAAGAACTTCGCAACCGTGAAAACAACAGTTGGTTTAACTTCGCAATACCGGTCAGCGTGTTCCGCGATAGGGTCAACGAAATGATTCAACAGATGAAAGATGCGGACAACAAGCCGCAATTAATCAAAGTCGAAGCAGTTAAGCCGGAACTGGAGTTGATTCCCGAAGACACACTCAATGTCTTTCAGGAATGGGGAATACTGCTGATACCGAATGTCGGCAGAAGAACGCCGCCGTTCATTGATTCCATCAGAAAGGGAAGTGCTGCCGAGGCGGTTAAATTGCAGCCGGACGACTTGATTGTAATGATAAACAACCGCTTAACAGCATCGCTTGCCGCCGTTGAGTATTATCTGCATCAAGCGAAGAGCGGCGAGAAGGTTTCCCTGACAATCGAGCGGGAACAGAAGTTATTTGATGTACAATTTGTGAAACCCTAATTAACTACTTTTAGCGTAGGCGTATTTCAGAAATACAGTAATCCTACTTAAAACCAACAATGGAAACACCTTACATTCTTTCAATCATTGCGGCTATCCTTTTCGCAGCAGGAATCATTCCCGCTATCATCGGAGTTATGTGGCGGCAGCGTATTCGTGACTTCATTCAACTTGCCGAACAGGTAGAGGGAACGGTAGTAGAACTCGTTGAGAGCCGCGGCGGAAAAGGCGGTCGTCCTACATACGCTCCCGTTGTCGAATATACCGACCATTTTGGTCAGCGGCGTGAACATCGAGCCAAAATCGGCGCAAGTTGGCAGCGTTTCTCTGTCGGCGACAAAGTGCAGATATTGTACGAACGAAATGACCCGGATTCTACGAAAATCAATCATTGGCTCGATCTCTACTTTGGACCGGGTATATGCCTTTTCCTCGGCATTGATGCTGTCTTTTTTGCGATAGTGTTATTTGTCGTCGCCCAGTTTATTGTATAGGCACGGATAAGGCGTTGCTTGCGCCACGCCGCTCTGGTTTTCCGCTTGTCCGCCAGTTAACACTGGCGACTGCTAATTCTCGCAACTCACTGCTCACCGCATCAACTTGATTAAAAAAATCCGCATGCTACAATGAGGCACAATGGAAAGACATAACGATTACAGAATGTTGAGCAGGAGCGGCAAACTGCGCAAACGATTCGACTGGGATTCTTCCGGTCGTCTGATTGTATATTGCGTCGCAATCGGTTTTCTAACCGGTGCTGCCGCCTTCTTTATGTTCGCTGGTTATGGAATCATCGGACAAGGTGTGCAATCCGTTTATACTGCTGTCGGTATTGATTTACCGCAGCCGGCGGACTACACCGCCGATGCGGGGCCGCTGCCCGGTGCCGTGTTTGACAACGCCGTGCGAAAAGATGTTTTTTTCGGTTTGACACTGCCCCGCTATTGGATTCTGCTGATATTGATTCCAACTCTCGGTGGCTTGCTTTGCGGAATTCTTGTGGGGTCCTTCGCACCGGATGCTCGCAGTGATGAAACGGATATGATGGTCAAAACATTTCATTTCCGCAACGGTTATCTGCGGGAACGTATCCCTTTCGTTAAACTTATCGCAAGTTATTTTACGGTTTGCACCGGCGGTTCAGCGGGCTGGGAAGGTCCCGCACTCTTGACCGGTTCCGGCATAGCAAGTTCGATTTCACGCCGCAACGGTCTCAACGGAAAAGACCGCCGCATATTGTTTCTTGCAGGGGCGGCAGGCGGTCTCGGTGCGATTTTGCAAATCCCCTTCGGCGGCGCATTGATTGCCGTTGAAGTACTTTACGCAAGCACTGCGCTGGAACTTTCCGCTTTAATTCCCTGCATCGTTGCATCATTAACCGGTTATTCGGTATTTCGTATTCTTCATATCTATTTTTATGGACAGCCGCTTTGGACTTTTAATCTTGCGGGCGAAGCCGTTATCCGGCAGCCGCTCGACTGGCTCATTCTTCTCGCTATGGTTCCGCTCATTGCACTTTGCGGACTTCTTTTCGTTAGAATTGTGCTGGAAGTCAGAAACCGATTGTTTCGGAGAATGCAGATTCCTGAATTCATCAAGCCCGCTGTCGGCGGTTGTATGCTCGGCATAATAGCCCTGTTTTGTCCGCAGGTTTGCGGCAGCGGAGGTAATTGGCTCAATCATTTATTGCTGGGGCAACTGCCGTTCCTCTTCGTCTTGATGCTGATTCTGCCGAAGATGCTTGCGACCGCCTGCACTTTATCGTCGGGCGGAGTCGGCGGTATATCTATTCCGTCGCTGTTTATCGGTGCGCTTGTCGGGAACCTACTCGGTTTCGGCTGCTCTTATCTTTTTCAGTTTTTCGGCGTTCCAGCGTGGTCTCCGAGTATTCCGCTTTGCACGCTTGCCGGTATTTCTGTTTTCTATGCCGGTATTGTCAAAGTCCCGTTTGCAGCCGCGCTGATTGCCTGCGAGATTTCCGGCGATTATTCGCTGCTCATTCCGTTCATTGCATTGAACCTCGTTCATATTGCGATTCAATCGCCGTCCGCTTCGCTGTTTGAAGAGCAGGTATTAGCACCGATTGACAGCGAAGCACATTTCGGCACTTACTCGGTCGATTTATTGAAGGCGTTGACTGTGCGCGAAGCCCTTGATTCAACATCCAACGTTCAGATACCGCTGTTGACGTTGCCGGTTAATGCGGCAATTCCGCAAGCAGCGGCGTTGGTTGCTTCTCGTCCTGATACTTTGTTCCCCGTTATTGAACCGGGTAATAAACTTGCCGGTGTCGTGTTGGCAGAAGACATTTGGACAACATTCCGAAGCAGACGAAAATGGGACAATGTTACGGTTATCGACATCACGCAAACGCCAGACGAAGCCGGTAAATTGAAAATGTCTGTTTCCCCCGATGATAATCTTTATCATTCGTTTCGGCTGTGTCTCTTGGAACACATCAGCGAACTGCCGGTGATAGACCCGAAAGAACCGGATAAGTTATTCGGAATGCTCCATCAGAGCAGCATTATTACCGTTTACAATGAACGCCTTGCGGTATCACGCTGGAATTGACAGCGGACTATTTCCTATTTGATTATGCGGGGTATTCGCTTTGCTCCTCCTGTGTTAAAATGTGCGGATGGAGTCGTCTACCCCGCCGCATTTTCCTTTAATTTACCGTGATTTTGTGAAAATGTTTCCCGACGACGCTGCGTGTGCTGCCTATTTGGAACGCCTTCGATGTCCCGACGGCTTTGTTTGTTCTGCCAGCGGAAAGCAATCTTCTCCTTGGCGGCACACTCGTGGTCGGTTGGTCTGTCCAACCTGCCGACACCAATGCACCGTAACCGCAGGAACCATTTTTGATAAAACACGGACACCATTGACACCCTGCTCGGATGACATAGAAGACGGCGTTGACTATTTGCCGTGGGTCAGCGGGCGGACTACCAGTGTGTTTGGGCTTCGGAATATTTTTTATGGTACCCCATTGCATATCGGTTAAGTCGATGCTACGATTCCATCTGGTGATTCGTGTATCGCCTCCTTTGTGTTTTAAATTTGGGAAGCATAGAGTTTCACCAGTTTGTACGTAACCCTAAATTTCGCAATATGTTATAGATTAGAGACAACTACATATAGCGACAGAATCAAGAAAAATTTCTTTGAAAGGCACCTGCCATGAATCAGAAGGTTACTGTTCGAAGGTCGACTTCAATCTTATTCATAATCTTTTTTTTGTTATGCTTGTGTGTGTATTTTTTTATAAATTTGAACATCATTTGTATGTTCGTAGTATTCGTTACTTGTCATTTTCTGTTACCTGTTTCTACTGTATTTGGCCTAAGTGAAAGCAATCGTGGCCAAATTTCATCTAGATACTATGAAAGGGCAAAAATAATAGTTTTTATCTGTTGCGGACTTGTGATTGTATATCCTCTAGTTGTTTTTACCTATTCCACCTTACTCTATTCATTTATAGTAAGACCTGCGTTTTATGTAAACACTATGCTACTTGTTGCTGGATACATATCACTTAGTGGGTTACTCTTGCTAATAATTATTAATATTCTTTGCTTGGTTAAATACAAATGCACATCTTTCCTTCTTGCTTTTTTTTCACATTTACTACTGGTGGCTGTTTTGTCTTTGTGTTACCACTCATTTTCGTTCAATTACTCATAGTGTCCTGGGCCGGAAGTTTTTGTTGCGCCAAGATAAGCCGTCCCTGTCCAGGAGATTTGTGTACCCCCCGCAACGGAGAAAACCGACTAAATTTTCGCAAAATTTCGATTTGTTGTTTTGAAAAACTGACCGATGAACGCCGTTCGTCGGTCTTTATTGAACACAAGGTGTTATGCCCGATTATTTGCCGAACAGGAGAGCACGTTTTTCATAGTTTTTCAGTTTGGCGGGATACCGAATGATTTGATATAAATCGTGGATAAATAACGACTTATGTCGTAAAATGTGCCGAAGTGATATATGTTTTCCTGCGGACTTCGGAACCGAGGGTTGGGGGTTCAATTCCAATTGGGGATAGTGACGTAAAATAAGTAATAGTAACAACTTCGGGCTAGTGGGTTGCATAAGTTAGTGTATCGGAAAACGATTGATTGTATCTACATTATCTACAATCAGACGGAAAGGATGTGCACATGCAGTCAAAAAAGCCCTCAAACTGCCGCACGCGCAATTCAAACGAGTCATCGAAACTACTAAACCGGTCTTTCACAAGATACTGGAAGTTCTGCAAATCGCCCGCAATTTGAGTGGCGAGTAGCGAGAACAGAACCGCAACAGGGAGCGACGCGTTCAATAGATGGTTTCTTCACACCGACCAAAGGTTCGTGAACGGTACTACACCGGGCGGGTATTTTTTATTACAGACGCAGTACACCATGTTTTTTTATTTTTCGCAATACCCATCTGCGATTGAAAAAACTCGCAGCATCGGATATTTCGATTGGCAGTCCGATTGGGAAGGCAGTTGACATTCCATACGGTACTTTGTAAAATTGTTTTGTGCAGTGTACATATCGTAACCTTTTTTACTAACACAAAAAAATGAAAACTTCTAAATTGCTTTCTTTTCTGTTCGTCTTCGTGATGTCGCTAATGTTCATCAGCGCACTATCAAGTCAGTCGGTCGCAGCCGATAAACCCTCGGCAACGCTTGCCGCAAAACACTATTATTCGGGCTTTCCCGATGCGCATGATACTTACAACGCTATCTCCGCTGCCAGTGACGGCAAAATCTATTACGTACTTTCTTCCGAAAAACATGATGTCGGCGGGAAGTTTTACGTGTATGACCCCGCAACTGACCAAACCAAGTTCATTGCCGATTTATCGGAAGCCGTCGGTGAAAAAGGCAGCATCGCCCAAGGTAAAAGCCATGTCGAGTTTTATGAATACAAAGGCAAACTGTACTTCGCAACCCACGTGGGTTTTTACGAAATCATCAACGGTGCGGAATGCCTGCCCGTCAATCCTCCTGCCGGTTTTAAACTCTATACCGGCGGACATTTCGTTTCCTACGATATGACCAGCGGCAAAATCGAAAGTTTAGCGTTGGCACCTCACGGAGAAGGCATCCTGACAATGACGATGGACAAACAGCGCGGACATCTGTACGGCATCACGTGGCCCAAAGGTTATCTGGTACATTATGATGTCAATACGAAACAGTTGAAAGACCTCGGCTTGGTCAACGGCGCAGGCGAAGGCGGCGTTATCGGCAAGGATTACCGCGTGATTTGCCGGTCTATGGTTGTCGACCCGCGAGACGGAAACGTCTATTATTCCACTGCCGAAGGCGATATATTCTTTTACAAACCCGGAATGTCCAAACCCGAAAAGTTAGTTGATGTCGACCTGCGGCTGGATTACTTCGGCAGTTATGATTTCACCGGTGCAGGCAGCATGGCATACAACTGGCGAAAAATCTTCTGGTACGAACCGGAAGGTGTTGCCTACGGAGTACACGGCAATTCGGGATACTTGTTCCGTTTTGACCCGAAAGCGAAAAAAGTTGAAATCGTGGAACGTATTACCTCGGAACCATCGAGAAAGAGCGGAATGTTCGACCAGTTCAGTTACGGTTATCTTGGTTATATGCTTGGCAAGAACGACACCATTTATTATCTCACCGGCGGTCCTATTTACATAGACGGCAAACGCGTGAAGGGATTGGATACTGTCGCAATGGGCATGGCAAGGGGAAAAGAACACCTACATCTCGTGACTTATAACATTCCCAAGAAGGAATACAAAGACCTCGGCGCGGTCTTTTATGCGAACGGTGATTTTCCGATTTACGTCAATTCCATCGCTCAAGACAAAGCCGGTAATGTTTATACTTTGGCACGTTTCCTGCGAGATGGAAAAGAAATCGCCGACTTGGTAAAGATTACGGTGCCTTGAGTGTTTCCGATATTGTTTTTTAACCCTTCACGAAAGTTAGGATAGAACATCATGACAAAAGACAAAGTTACACGCCGGTCGTTTTTACAGAGCAGCGGATTGGCAACTGCCGGTGCCGTCATAGCGGCGCAGGTTTCGTCGGCATCTGCTCAATCTGCCGATGCAGCGGTACCGGCTATTCTCGGCGGTCCCAAAGCGCATAAGACGGGTTGGAAAAGTTGGCCGCAATGGGACGCAGAAGCGTGGGACCCCAAAATGGCGGCGGTTATGAAAAGCCGCAACTGGTCGCGTGCCGGTAATGTCAGCGCATTTGAAAAGAAGTGGGCGGAAATTAACGGAGTTAAACATTGTCTCTCAACCGTCAACGGAACTAATGCGTTGAGTGCCGCTTGGATGAACTTGGACATCAAGCCCGGCGATGAGGTAATATGTTCTCCTTACACGTTCAGTGCTTCGATTTTCGGCGTTCTTTACAAAGGTGCTATGCCGGTTTGGGCGGACATCGACCCGATGACATTTCAAGTTGACCCTGAAAAAATCAAAGAAAAAATCACGCCGCGCACCAAAGGAATCTTGCCCGTTCACATCTGCGGTTATCCATCGGACATGCCCGCTATTATGAAGATAGCCAAGGAACATAATCTGTTTGTCGTTGAAGACGCTTGTCAAGCGCATTTAGCGGAAATTGACGGCAAAAAAGTCGGTACCTTCGGCAATGCCGGCTGCTTCAGTTTTCAAGGGTCGAAGACCTTGCCCATCGGCGAAGGCGGCGGAATTCTGACTAACGATACTGATTATTATCATCGGCTTTATTCCTATCATAATTTCGGCTACGCATCGGGTTCAGTTGCCGGTCAAATCAGTTCGATTACGGCTCTCATTCTTGCCAACAAGATTCGGATGGCGGAATATCAAGCCGTGATTGGATTATGCCAACTCGAAAACCTCGAAGCACAGCACAAACTGCGCAACGAGAATGCGGCGTATCTCAATGAGAAACTTTCCGTGTTTCCCGGCGTGACACCGGTCAAATTTCACAAAGGCGGAACGCAGGCATCATATTACATTTACTCCATGATTTACAATTCGGAAGGACTCGGCGGACTTTCCCGCGCCCGTTTCATGGAAGCGTTAAATGCCGAAGGAGTTCCCGTAGGTTCCGGCTATCCGAATGACCCGATTTACACACAGCCGTTCCTTCACGAGGTATTCAAGTCCGACATTTACCGAAAGTTTTACTCGGAAGACGAACTTGATTTTGAAAAATACAAACAGAGGAATCACTGTCCGGCGTTAATTAAGACGTTCAACACTGCTCTTTGGGTTTGGAATCCGGCACTGATGCTCGGCACAAAAGCCGACATGGACGACATCGTCAATGCTGTGGACAAAATCCATAACAATGCTGCGAAGATTAAAACTTAACAATACCGTTGTCTTATGCAAAAATTTCCACGACATATATTTTTTCTTTCCGCCGTGATAGGAACATTTATCCTTGTTTCATTGCGGCAGGATATTTCCCTAGCGGACAATCCGAGCGGTATCAAAATCGTGACGTTCAAAGTCGATGTCACGCCGCCGGTCGGTGAGCCACTTGCCTATGACCCCAATGAGAAAATCGAAACGCCGATTTACGTCAGCGGCATCGTTCTGGACGACGGAAAGACCCGCGCTGTTTGGGTTTCCTGCGATTATATCTACATTTGCGGCGAGTCCTACAATGTTTGGACTGAAGCGATAGCCAAGAGTGCCGCAGCCCCCGCAGAAAACGTCTTTCATCACAGCGTTCATCAGCACGACAGTATCCGCTGGGCACCGGAGTACAATCCGAAACCCGGCGAAGACGGTCCGCTGGTCGTTTCACAGGAATACTGCACGAAAAGTTTGAATGATGTTTCAGAAGCGATAGCGAAAGCCGTGAACGGTACTTGGCAATCAATAGGGAAAGTGCTGACCGCCGAAACACGGGTCGGCGGCTTGGCTGCCAACCGGCGGCTGCTTAACGAAGACGGCAAGTTTGCCCATACCCGTTATAGCGGTAAAAATCCGCCGGCATTACAAGCGTGGCCCGTCGGCATCATTGACCCGATTTTACGGACGGTCTGTTTCGAGAACACCGAAGGAAAAAAGATTGCCGCGCTCCATTTTTACGCAACGCATCCGATGGCGGCGTATAGAAGAAAAATGGTCAGCACCGATGTTCCCGGCAGAGCATTGCGGCACGTTGCGGAAAACAATGATTCCGTTTCGTTGAACATTTATTTCTCCGGCTGCGGCGGCAACGTCACTTTTGGAAAGTACAACATCGGCGGCATCGAAGCAATCGAACAACTGGGAAAGCGTCTCGGCGAAGGAATGCTGCAAAACTTGCGGAAACTCGAAGAGCAGCCGCTTGGTCCGCTTGTTGTAAAACGGGTTGCTTTTGAGGTGCCGTTCAAACCTTCGATAACGCCCGCTACGGATTACAGCGGAGAACATGCCTTGGAGCGGCGTTATCAGTTGGAAACACTGGACAAGTGGCGGCAGAGTACAGCAGCACGATTGAGTATCGGACCGAGGGTGCATTTTCTTTCCTTCGTTCTTGGCGAGGTCTTCGTGGATTATCAACTGTATGCTCAATCGCTGATACCGGAACATTTCCTTGCAACGGCAGGATTTGCAAATGGTGTCTATTGGTACATTCCTACGAAGGCGGCTTTCGAAGAAGACGGCGGTTATGAAACCAGCGACGGTGCCTGCATCGTGGCACCGGAAATTGACGGTAACTTGCGTGAAGCAATTCGGAAATGCTTCGCCGAAATTGTCGATAGTAAAACCTTTTTTGAGTAAAATGCAAATTAAAATGCAAAAATTTCTTCGACGTACCTTTTTTCTATCAGTCATGATAGGAACATTTATCCTTGTTTCATTGCGGCTGGATATTTCATTAGCGGATGATTCAGCCGGGCTCAAAATTGTGACGTTTAAAGTCGATGTCACACCGCCGATTGGAGACCCGCTTGCTTATGTTCCTAATGAGAAGGTCGAAACGCCGATTTACGTCAGCGGTATCGTTCTGGATGATGGGAAAACGCGCGCCGTTTGGGTTTCCTGCGATTTCATCGGTATTTATGGGGAATCCTACGTTGTTTGGCTTGAAATGCTTGCTAAACAGGCAGGAACAGTTAGAGAAAATATTTTTCTTCATAGTGTTCACCAGCACGACAGTATCCGTTGGAATCCCGAATGCAATCCGAAGGAAGGCGAAAATGGTCCGCTGGTCATCTCGCCGGAATACTGCATAAAAACGCTGAAGGACGTTTCCGAAGCGGTTGCGAAAGCCGTGAGTGGTACTTGGCAATCAGTCGGCAAACTGTTGACCGCGGAAACACGAATCGGCGGTTTGGCCGCCAATAGACGGTTAGTTAATGAAGACGGCAAGTTTGCTCACACCCGTTATAGCGGCAAGAATCCGCCGGAATTACAAGCGTTGCCTGTCGGAAATATTGACCCGATTTTACGGACGATTTGTTTTGAAAACACAGGAGGACAAAAGATTGTTGCTCTTCACTTTTACGCAACGCATCCGATGGCGGCATATTTAAGAAAAATGGTCAGCACCGATGTCCCCGGCAGAGCATTGCGGCATGTGACAGAAAATAATAATTCCGTCGCCATGAACCTTTACTTCACGGGCTGCGGCGGCAATGTCACCTTTGGAAAGTATAACATCGGCGGCATCGAAGGAATCGAACAACTGGGAAAACGTCTCGGCGAAGGAATGTTGCAAAACTTGCGGAAACTCGAAGAACAGCCGCTTGGTCCGCTTGTTGTCAAGCGGGTTGCATTTGAAGTTCCGTTTAATTCGTTGATGAAGCCCGTCTCGGAGTATGAAGGAAGGTCTGCTGTGAGTCGGCGTTATAAGTTGGAGACACTCGACAAGTGGCGGCAAAGTACGGCGGCAAGAATGAGTATCGGACCGAGAGTTCATTTTCTTTCCTTCGAGTTAAATGAGGTCTTCGTCGATTACCAACTGTACGCCCAATCGCTGATACCGGAGCATTTTCTTGCAACGGCTGCTTACGGAAACGGTATATACGGATACATTCCCACCAGAGCGGCTTTCGAGGAAAACGGCGGTTATGAAACCGGTGACCTCGCTTGTCAGGTAACAGCGGAAATTGATGAGGTGCTTCGAGAAGTACTGCGGAAGTGTTTTGCCGAAGTCATTAATGGTCCCGATATTTTTTGAACAACTTTTTTACCGGTTTTCAAACGGAAATATATGAAATACTTATTGCTGTTTTCCTTGACCTTGTTTCTAACCTTCGCCGGAGCGGTTGTCTTCGCCGAAAGACCGGATTTGATGACCTGCAAAGACGAAAAAGGTGAACGCCGCGAAGTTAAAACCGAAAAGGACTGGGAAACACGCCGTCAAGAAATTCTTGCCGGCATGCAGGAAGTTATGGGACCCTTGCCTGACCGAAACAATCTTCCGCCGCTGA
>WRCR01000063.1 GCA_009783865.1 Planctomycetaceae bacterium
CTTGATAATTTTCGGAACGATTTGGTGAAATTATTTGCCGAAGCAATACCGATTTTAACTGCTTGTAATTCCCCGCACGCACCGTAAAATAAGGAACATAATGGGGTTTTACAAACTACTGAAATTGCGGTATGGAGCGTAAAAGATGTCAGCATCGTTCCGCCAATCAAAAGTTACCGATTGATACAGCGCATAACCAGCGAGAATACTTTTATAATTTTGCGTTGTCATACAAATCTCATGCGAAGTCGGCAAAGACGATTGCAAAAAACTTTTCATCTGGTCTTGAAAATCAAGCGAAGCAATTTTGATTGAACCGATAAAATTAGAAGAAACTTTTCCAAATCGGCGGGATTCTCCGGTAGTTGGAACCACTGCTGCCGACATTATCGGAACCTTTTTGATTTTCGGGTCAGTATCAAGAGAAAAGAAATAATCACGAAATGATAACCTCTCATCGCTATAAACAGAAAACGTTTTTTTCTTTCCGTTATATCTTGCCTGCTTATCGAGTTCATCATACGTCCAGTCCTGCTCTCCCCATGTTGCCATTGATTTTTGGGGCGTTTTAGTCAAGCGGTCAAGCAGTGAAAACAAAATTGTAAATTTTCCGTGTGCTTTCAATTCAAGTTTGTTTTTCGTCCTTTGCTGAATAAAATGCTCAGCGGCATTGAGCATAAATCCGCCATGAAAAACGGGATGCTACATATTAGTAGTTGTCCCTAAACTCTAAGAACTTGTCCCTAGAGGCCCGTTCAAAACCTGACAATTATCGATTTTCTCTTTTCTTAAATCTGGATTTTCGGTATAACACAGTCCATGAAAGGAGACATCTATGCGTCATCGGAAAACAAAACGGAAAAAAAAGTTGCTTGGAAACTCGACGATAATGATTGGGGACGCATCAAAAATATCTTTTCCATCAAAGCCGCCGGTCCTGTAGGAGGAAGACCGCGCGCCGACAATCGACGAGTTTTCGAAGCCCTTATCTGGTTCGCCCGTGCCGGATGTCCTTGGGAATACCTGCCCCAAAGGTTTCGTGCATCTCGCATCTATCTGTGTTACGCTAATGAGGTTTTGAACGGGCTGCTACGTGCAAGTATCTTCCTTTCCGTTATGCTAGATTCAATTCTTCCGAACATAGTGCCTTGGTCGCTTCGTCGTGCAGTTCGAGAATCGACCGGACTTCGGGATGCACATAGCCGCTGCCGACCGTACCGAGATAGCAGCATGCCGCAAATGGTGCTGCGGCTTTTTCGTAGGTTTCCTCGGCTTCCTCGTATTGCTCCTGATAAAGGGAAAGCACCTCTTGATAATCCATCTCCTCGATTTTCATCTTGGCAAATCGCTGTTGAATCTCACGGGCTTTGGTAAAACGTTTGAGGAACTCTTCATGGGAATGATCGGGCAACAAAAAATATTTAGCCGCTTTTTTCACGTGGTAGAAAAAGCCATAGTGAAGCGGGTAGTAAAATTGAAAATGCTGCGGCAGTTTATCAGGCCAGAGTCCGCAGCGCCAACCTTTCGGTGTGATCCTTGCACGAAACGATTCCTGCCGTTTGCAAAGCCGGATGTACTGCGGGTCGCATTCAAACCGCTCCATCAATTTAAGTGTTTCCGGGTCAGTCGGGTCAAAGAGAGCGTGAGTCACAATGCCGCGATACCCCGCTGCCGTTTTGTAAATTCGAACACCCCACTCCGGTGTTTTCGTAACCTGTTGCATGAACTTGCCGAGTTCTTGCACGGCTGTCCACGGGTACTGTTCTTCCCATGCTTCCGGTGTTCTTGCGTCCCATTCGGGATTAGGTTTTTCGTAACAAACACGACCTATCCTCGGATTCATGAAAATACTGCCAATTCTGACATGAGGAGTATCTATCGGTTTTAACGGAGGTTCCGGTTCTGATTTTCCGCCGAACAATCGACCAATCCAAGAAAATAAACCAAACAAACAACCGTTCAGAGGGGGATAAACAACCGGCGTGTCCCAATCGAGGAACATGACGTTGCGGACGTTGAGAACTTCGGCACCGGCGTGGTTGCGGGTGATAAAACCCCGCAACTGTCCTTTCCTATCGTTGATTTCTTCGAGCAATTTTTCCCGCAGTGTTACACCGTAGGGATATTCCTCCGCCGGTGGTCGATTCCCTTGATGATATTCGCTGATTCGCCGGACGGCTTTCCGCGCTTCTTCTTCGGCATCTGCCTGACTGGTCGGCGACGACCGCCAAAGATACCAGCCGTCTTCCGTTTTGACATACCCCCAATAGCGTGGAATGGTTCTCATTGGTTATTCTCCGAAGATAATTTTCGTTTTCATCATTTTTTCACGGGTTTCGATTTTCAAGCGCAGATATTCCATTGGTCGGTCGCCTTTGATTCGATTACACGAAGCACATAGCAGTTGATAGTTTTCGTAATAATCGCCGCCGCCTTTTGTTGACGGTATGATGTGGTCGAGTTCGAGATTCCATATTTCAAAGTCATGTCCGCAGGCATTACATTTTCCATTCTGTTCTTTGTATAACCGCTGTTTGACGGATTCCGACGGCAATACTTCCTTGATGTCGGTTCGTTTCGGTATTTGTTCCGTCGCGATAAAGTCCTTGAAGAGACCGGCATCGTCACTTAATCTTTCGACCAAAATACCGACGGCTTGATTTTCGATGTCGATACCGATCCATTTTCGTCCTAACTGTTGAGCTGCAACGCAAGTTGTTGCGCAGCCGCAGAAGGGGTCCATTACGATATTACCTTCTTTCGATGACGTTTTAATGATACGATGCAGCAGAGCGAGAGGTTTTTGTGTGGGATAGCCGACGCGTTCCTTTTCTGAGCGGTTCAATGCGTTTATATCTGTCCAATAATCTTCTAAAATCTGTCCTTTATCATTGTACCATCTATACACTTTTCCTGTTGCTCTATCTGTTTTTTCTTGATAGATACGTTCGTTTTCATCGATGTTTGTTCTTAGATGATTCTTTGTCCTTCGCGGTATGCTTGCACCCTCTGTGTTAAAAATGTATTCCCTTGTCTTAGAATACAAAAAAATAATATCGTGCTTTTTGGCAAAAGAAGATTTTCCTTTTCCCGCAGTTTGATAACACCAAACAATTTCGTTCCGAAAATTATTCTTGCCGAAGATACCGTCTAACAAACTTTTCAAGTAGTGACTTGCCGTCGGGTCGCAATGCAAATACAAACTGCCTGTGTCTTTCAATATGCGATGCATCTCGATGATGCGCTGCGCCATGTAAGTCAGATATGCCATCATCGCTTTGCCGTGAATACCGCCGACGGTTGCGATATACTTTGTCAATTCGGGAAACTTGACGGCAAGTGTGTCGAGATAATGTTCATTGACATCCTGCCACGTCCACATATCTTTGAAACTAGTCCCCGCTGCTCTGCTGCCGACCGATGCAGAGTACGTCCGTTTCGTATTGAACGGCGGGTCGAGATATATCAAATCGACCAGTCCGCTGTTCAAACCCGAAAGAACGCACAGATTGTCGTGAGTATAAAGCGTGTTTTGAAACTTATGTTTTCGGGTCATATACATTGTGTAGTTTAGCGGCGGTTCTACGAACCGTCCGCTGAACCACGATGTTTTACTTATACTGTATCCAGATATTGCGATACTGTACTTTGTTTCCGTGTCCTTGCAGATAAACGCCGCGAGGTTCATCTGCTTCTTTTTTGCGTCCCGGGGTCTCTTTTGCCATTTCGAGATTGTCATGAATCACCACACCGTTATGCTTGACACTGATTTTCGCATTGGCGGTCTTCTTGCCGTCTTCAAATTTCGGCGGCGTATAATCAATATCATAAGTTTGCCAAGTCAGCGGCGGGAAACACATATTGACTTTCGGCTTGCTGGCTTGATAAAAACCGCCGCACTCATTGTCCTTGCCTTCGAGTCCAAAGGAATCGAGAACCTGACATTCGTACATCTCGCCGATATACACACCGCTGTTAGACCGGGCTTGCCCTTTCGCTTGCGGCATATATGAAAGCATGAATTCGATGTGCATCTTATACGGCTTGTTCTCAAACGGTTTCGACGCTGCTTCCGCCCAAAGCGTGTTGCCGCGTCCCGCTGGTCTTTGTCCTTGTCCGGTTTGCGGCATCTCGTTCATCTTCGCACCCGGCATGAAGTTATCAAGGTTGGTACCATCGAAAATCACAACTGCACCTTCCGGCGGCTGTTCGCCGAGCGTCGGACTTGTCCGATATTGCTTTTCTATGAACAGACCGGGGATGTCGCCTTTTCCGCCGATTTCAATTTTTACTGAAGGACCGCGAAACGCACGGCGGGCAGCACCTTGTCCGCCGCCTTGTCCAGCACCTTGTCCGCCTTCGGGTCTCTGCGGCTGTTCGATAGTAATTTTGCCTTTCGCTTCAATCTTGTCGGGAATCGGCAGGTCTTGCGTGCCGCTCTGCTCGGTTACCGTAAATAAGAGTTCTTCGCCTTCGACTTTAGCGGTTCCGAGCAGTCGGGCATCACCGGCTCTCCAGCCGTCTCCCGGTAATCCGCCGATATAGACAACGAAGCGGAACTTTCCGCCGCCGTCGGCTATCAAATGCAGACCGGCAACTTTCTCGCCGGCGACTATGATGTGGTACTCACCTTGTAAATTAAAGTCCTGCCGCAATGCTTCGTCCTGCATGACTTCCCGGCGATTCGTGTATTCCTGTGCAAATACCGGCATTGCTAATAAGGCAGCAGCAACGACCAACAAGAAACAAACAATTCTCTTCATAAAGATTCTCCAATAGTGTTTTCAAAAAAGTTACGTGAAAAACGAACACGTCAAAACGTTATTCTAACACAGTTTAGCGTGATGTTCAACGAATTACAGCGGCGGTTCGTTGAACCCACGCTAAACGAAATTATTACGCGCCGAATTTGCCGAGTTTGCCGCTGTGCGCCAACGCTAACGACATGATGTACTGCGCTTCAAACTGACCGAGTCCGCCGAAAAGAGCGTACTTTTCGCCGTAATGTTCTTGTTCGTCAGTTCTCGCCAAGTCCGAAACAATCAGCGTCGGAACCGGATGGAAACTATGACTCGCCATCGTAGCCGGTGTCGAATGGTCGCCGGTGACAACCAGCGCGCTGCCCGGCGTGCTGTCAATCAACTTCTTGATTCGCGGAACTACCTTGTCGAGTTCTTCCACCATTGCAACCTTCGCATCGAAATTGCCGTCTTCGCCGCGGCTGTCCGTGTACTTCCAATGCACAAAGAAGAAGTCGTAGTTATTCCATTCCTTTTCGAGAACATCAATTTCCTCTTCCAAAGTTGCCGCATTGCCGAGTAATGACATACCGGCAAAACTTGCAAGTCCCTTGTACATTGGGTACACCGCAATGCATGCCGCTTTCAAGCAGTACAGTTCTTCATAACTCGGCATATTCGGCTTGCGGGCAAAACCGCGCATCGTGTGGTTGTTTGCCTTCGGTTCGTCTTTGAGAATTGCAACTGCCTGCTTGTGAAACTCTTTCGCAATTTCGGCTGTCTTTTTCGAAGCGGCACAGCCCTCATGAGGAATCGGGGCAAGCACCGGAACACCGGTTTTCTGCGGGTCGGTATCCGCAACGGCATCGCCCAAACCTTCCGCACGAAACACTACAACGAAACGATGTTCCTTGACCGGCTCGACGAAGATTTCGACACCGGGTATCTTGATAACCTTCAATTTTTTCACGACTTTCGCGCTTTCGTCCGAAGGAATACGACCGGCGCGGCGGTCGGTGATATTGCCAGCAACATCAGTAGTGCAGAAGTTGCAGCGGATAGCAATGTCGGTTTCCTTCATTTCAAAGCCGATGCCTGAGGCTTCTAATGCTCCGCGTCCGATGATAAATTTCAGCGGGTCATAGCCGAAGAGTCCCAGATGTCCGGGACCGCTGCCGGGAGTTATGCCGGGCAATATCGGCGTCGAAAGACCTTGTACACCGATTTTGGCGAGGGCATCGAGGTTCGGCGTTTTAGCGGTTTCGAGTTCGGTCAATCCGCCGGGCTTTTGCGGCAGTCCGCCGATACCGTCGGAAACGAGGAGAACGATTTTGCTGTCCGTCTTTTCGGCAAGCGATTTAAGTAATTCGTGATAGTCCATTTTATTTCCTAGTTGTTCAAGTTGAAGTTGCAAGTAAAATTGTAAAGAGATTATTATAACGGGTAAAGGAACGAAAATCAACGCAGCACAGAATTTTAACTGGACCACGCTGGTTGGCGTTTTTGCGAAAAGCCGGTTGAAAGTAATACACCAATGTGCTACAATCATGTTTTCACTGTTTTTCAACACATCCTGTTTTTCTGCCATGACAAAACATTTTATTCGCGCTTTCGTTGTTGTCTTTCTGTTTTCGCCGCTGTCTTTTGCGGAAACCCCTGCGCCGCTTGCCCTTTTCGATAAAGGTTCCGCCGCTCTGGAATTCACGCATTTTCCCAGTCGGCAGCACACTTTCGTTTGGCGGAACTGGACGACAGTCCCCGCAGACCGGCTGGCAGCGGTGCTGGGAACTTCCGTTGAAAACGTTCAGCAAATCGCTTATTCAATGGGCTTGCCGAAACAGGAAAAAATCCTGCCGCAATGGGAATCCCCGCAAGGATATATCACCGTTTTGCGCAGAAACTGGCATCTGCTGCCGTTTTCGCAAATTCTTGTCTTGTTAAATCAAACGCCGGAGCATCTTGCCGAGTCCCTGCTCGAAGACGACTTTCTGTTTGTCAAACTCGGCTCTGTCAAGCCGCAATGTGAACCGCTGCGGTATTCTGAACCGACCGAAGAGCAAAAGAAAAAGGTGGCGCAGATTGCCGATTGGATTCGAACAGAATTCGGCGCAGAGTGGAATGCTCCCGAAGAACCGCGATTTGAATTTTTGAAAACGTTTTTTCCTGAGAAGACAACAACAGAGGAACGCAAAAGTGTTCCGCTTTCACCGGAGACCTCGAAACCGCTTTTTGAAACGCGGTTCTTATCTTCGTATTTTGCAACTTTCGGTGACCCGCTGCTTGATGCCGAGGTTAAATCGTATCCCGATGAACTCCTGCGGCAACTTGCGCAATACGGTGTCAACGGCGTTTGGCTTCACGTCGTTCTGCGGTCACTTGCACCAAGCGAGATGTTTCCCGAATTCGGCAAAGACCATGAAAAGCGGATTGCCGCACTCAATACACTTGTTAAGCGTGCCGACAAATACGGTATCAAGGTTATTCTGTATATGAATGAGCCGCGGGCAATGCCGCCGTCTTTCTTCACGGAAGAGCGGACGAAAATTGCCGGTGTGCCTTACGGTATCCAAACCGCAATGTGTACTTCAACGCCGGAAGTGCAGCAATGGCTGTCTGATTCTTTGAAGTTCGTTTTCAAAAATGTACCGGGTCTCGGCGGCATTTTCACGATAACTGCTTCCGAGAACAAAACCAATTGTGCTTCGCATTATCAGAAAGACAAATGTCCGCGCTGCAAAGAGCGGAGTGCTGCGGAAATTATTGCCGAAGTCAATCGGATAATGCAAGAGAGCGTTCACTCTGTTGCACCGGAAGCGCAGGTTATTGCGTGGGACTGGGGCTGGAGCGATGCCGTTGCGCCGGAGATTATCGAGAAGTTGCCGGCAAAGGTTGCGGTGCAATCTGTTAGCGAATGGTCGTTGCCGATTGAGCGCGGCGGTATTAAATCGAATGTCGGCGAGTATTCCATTTCGTCTGTCGGACCGGGTCCCCGAGCGGCAAAGCATTGGGAGTTGGCAAGAAATCGCGGCTTGAAAACGTTCGCCAAGGTGCAGTTTAATGTTACGTGGGAACTTGCCGCGGTGCCGTATTTGCCGGTCGAAGGACTTGTTGCGCAGCACGTTGTCAATTTATCGAAAAGCGGAGTGAACGGCATAATGCTCGGCTGGAGTTTGGGCGGTTATCCTTCGCCGAATCTTGCGATTGCTCAACTGGCGCAGGAACAAAATGCCGATGCGCAGACGCTTTTGCGGAAGGTTGCGGAGAAGTATTACGGCGATGGAGCGGCAAAGGCGTTGGAGGCGTGGCAGGTTTTTGCGGACGGCTACAAGGAATTTCCATATCACATCGGTTTGTGTTATTCCGGTCCGCAGGAATGGGGAGCAGCAAATCTTGTATTTCCGCAGAAGACGAACTATCGGGCAACAATGGTAGGCATTCCTTACGATGACGTTAAGACGTGGTGTGCAGTTTATCCGCCGGAGATTGCGGCGATGCAGTTCCGTAAAGTTGCCGCCGGATTTGCCGCCGGTTTGAAACCGCTTAAAGAGGCAATCAAAGAGGCGGGAGCTTCAGCCCCCGCAAACGCAAATTCAGTTCCCAACGAAGAATACACATTTGCACGCGCGGCGCAACTTCATTTTGACGCTGCTGCGAATATGATTGAGTTCAACACGCTGCGGGACAAATACCTTGATTCCAAAGACGAAGCCGAGAAGGCAAATTTAAAAGCGGAAATGAAAAACGTTTTAGAACGTGAATTACAGGTTGCGAAACAGATGTACCCTGCTGCAAAGAGCGATTCGCGAATCGGTTATGAATCCACGAATCATTATTTTTACTTGCCGATTGACATTGCCGAAGCGGTGATAAGTATTAGGAGTTATCTTACGAGTTTAGCTCAGCCGCTTTGAACGGCGGGCTTATCATAGAAAGGTATATTTATGAACAAAACACAGACGAGTCCTCATCGGCGTGATTTTCTTAAGGCAAGCGGTGCGTTGATGAGTACCGTTCTTGCGGCTCAAACGATGCCGCAGCGGGTTCATGCAGCGGGCAGCGATGTTCTCAAAATCGGTCTCATCGGCTGCGGCGGACGCGGATACGGTGCCGTCCTTGATGCGCTGTCTATTGACCCGCAGACAGAACTGTATGCCGTTGCCGATGTTTTCACCGGTCGGCTGCAAGGCGTTGCAGGAATTCGTGAACGATTCGGGGCAAGAGTCACCGTAACACCGGAACGCAGTTTTGAAGGATTCGACGCTTATAAAAAACTTCTTGCAGCGGAAGTCGATGTCGTTCTGATTGCGGCACCGACTTATTTTCATCCGTACTATCTCATGGCAAGTATCGAGGCAGGAAAACACACATTTTGTGAAAAGACGCATGCCGTTGACAGTCCCGGTGTTAGAATGGTTCTTAAAGCGGCGGCTCTTGCCAAGGAAAAAAATCTTTCGGTAGTTTCCGGTCTCGCTTGGCGGTATGATACCGGTGCTGTCGAAACGATGAAGCGAGTCCACGACGGCGAAATCGGCGAAATCATTTCGCTGGAAGAAACCTGCAATACGGGAGGATTGCGATGCAGAAAACGTGAACCGGGACAGACCGAAATGCAGTATCAAATCAATGATTGGTATAACTTCACGTGGCTTTCGGCGGACTTGCCGGGTTTGAATCTCGTTCACCATGTCGATAAAGCATCGTGGGCTATGAAAGACGAAACACCGATTGCGTGCTGGGGAATGGGCGGACGGCAGACAAGAATCAGTCCCGACGACGGTCAGGTCTGGGACCATCATGCGGTGATTTTTGAATACGCCAACGGGGTTCGGCTTCATGCCTATTGCCGTCAGCAAAACGGCACCGGCGCAGACGTTTCAGACAGATATTACGGCACAAAAGGAATGTGCGATTTAATGAAATACCGGTTGAACAAGATGGATAAAGTCCGAACACCGATATGGAAATTTTCGGGGCAGCCGACAAGCCGATTCCAAATGGAGCAAAAAGCACTGATGGATTCAATTCGCACCGGCAATCCGATTAACAACGGTCAATACATGGCTCATTCTTCGCTGATGGGAATTATGGCGATGTGGGCTTGTTATACAGGAGTACCGTTAACGTGGAATGATGCAATGAATTCGGAGTATCACATCGGACCGCCGTCGCCGGATGCAATCACGTGGGACATGGTACCGCCTGTTGTTCCTGATGCTGACGGGAATTACCCGGGCTTCACTCCGGGGGTGACGAAGTTTCCCATGAAATAACGGTGTAGGAAAGCGTAGGATTAGAAATCCTAAATGATTTTGTCTATTAAAATCGGAAACCGATAATACCGCAAATTTTTCTACATGTTGACTATTCCAATTCTGCCGGTAAAATTATGGGCAGTTTGTTTAGGGCCGAAATCGTTTCGGTCGACATATTTTCCCTCAAAATTCTATATCAAAGGAATTAGACAATGCCCAAATACGTTTACAGTTTCGGAAAAGACGGCACAGACGGTGACGCAACCATGCGCAACCTCCTCGGGGGTAAAGGCGCAAATCTCGCTGAAATGGCGAAAATCGGACTGCCTGTCCCTTCTGGACTAACCATTACTACAGAGGTCTGCACTTATTTTTACGACAACGGCAGAACCTATCCGCCGGAACTCAAAGCCGAAGTTGAAGCCGCTATCAAAAAAATCGAAGCAACAATGGGAAAGAAACTCGGCGACACCGTGAACATCCCGCTGCTCGTTTCCTGCCGCTCCGGTGCGCGTGAATCAATGCCCGGTATGATGGACACCGTTCTCAACATTGGTCTCAATGATAAAACCGTTGAAGTTCTCGCCAAAAAATCCGGCGACGAACGTTTCGCTTGGGACTGCTATCGCCGCTTCGTCCAAATGTACGGCGATGTTGTTCTCGACATGAAACCGAAATCCAAAACCGACATTGACCCGTTTGAAGAAATTCTCGAAGCAAAGAAGCACAAAGTAGGTGTCAAAGAGGACTCCGACCTGAAGCCGGAACATCTCAAAGAACTTGTTGCAGAATTCAAAGCCGCCGTTAAAAAACAGACCGGCAAGGACTTCCCCGAAGACCCGATGGAACAAATCTGGGGCGGCATCTCGGCTGTGTTCGGTTCGTGGATGAACGACCGCGCTATTGTTTATCGCCGGACTTACGGTATTCCTCACGAATGGGGAACAGCCGTCAACGTTCAAGCGATGGTCTTCGGCAACATGGGCAATGACTGCGCAACAGGCGTTGCATTGACCCGAAACGGAGCAACCGGCGAAAAGGGAATCACGGGCGACTACCTCATCAATGCGCAAGGCGAAGATGTCGTTGCCGGTATCCGTATGCCGAAAAAGATTGAAGAAACACTTGCCAAAGAAATGCCGGAGTGCTGGAAGGAATTCGAAGATGTCGCAATGAAACTTGAAAATCATTACAAGGATATTCAGGATATTGAGTTCACCATTGAACGTCAACACCTTTGGATGCTTCAGACGCGCAATGCCAAGCGGACTGGTTTCGCACATGTTCGTTCCGCTGTTGATATGGTTAACGAAGGACTCATCACTCCTGAAAGAGCGATTGCCCGAATCCCTGCCAACGATGTTACGCAACTATTGCAGCCGGTTTTCGGCGGCGCAGGTCTCAAAGGCAAAAAGTCGATTGCGAAGGGTATCAATGCCGGTCCCGGTGCGGCAACCGGTCAGATTTGCTTCCATGCCGATGAAGCCGAAGCACTATGGCAAAAAAACAACAATGCCCAAATCATTTTGGTGCGCCGTGAAACAACGCCGGAAGACCTGCGCGGTATGAAGGTTGCAAAGGGCATCTTAACTTCATTCGGCGGTGCGGCTTCACATGCTGCGTTAGTCAGCCGGCAGATGGGTAAAGCGTGCGTTTGCGGCTGCGAAGCCATTGCGATTGATTACAAAGCCGAAACTATGACAGTCGGTGATAAGGTTTACAAGAAAGGCGATTGGATTTCCGTTGACGGTTTCACCGGACACGTCTATGAAGGACAGGTTCCGACTTCACCGTCCGAGATTCTTCAGGTTCTTTTTGAAAAAACGCTCAAGCCGCAGGATGCACCGCTGTACCAGTGCTTCCAGCAGTTGATGAGTTGGTCAGACCGCTTCCGCAAACTCGGCATTCGGACTAACGCTGACAATCCGATAGAGGCAGAACAGGCGATTGCGCTTGGTGCTGAAGGAATCGGTTTAACGAGAACGGAACACATGTTCTTTGACAGAATTGACGACTTCCGTGCAATGATTCTTGCCGAGACCGTTGAAGAGCGTGAAAAGGCGTTGCAGCCGCTGTTGAAATATCAGCAGGAGGACTTCGAGGGTATCTTCCGTGCAATGAACGGTCGTCCTGTAACAATTCGTTTGTTAGACCCGCCGCTGCATGAATTTGTGCCGCACGAGCCAAAGGACCAAGCGGAACTCGCCAAGAAACTTAAGATTTCGGCGGAAAAAGTTGCGCAGCGTGTTCATGAACTTGCCGAAGCGAACCCGATGCTTGGTCATCGCGGCTGCCGTCTCGGTATCGTATATCCTGAAATTACACGTATGCAGGCGACTGCAATTTGTCAGGCGGCGGTTGCCGTAATGAACGAAGGTATTGATTGTCATCCGGAAATTATGATTCCGCTTGTCGGCAATATCACGGAATACCGCAATCAGGAAAAGATTATCCGTGATGCTGCTTCAGAGGTATTCAAGAAAGCCGGTGTCACCGCCGACTATCTCGTTGGAACGATGATTGAATTGCCGCGGGCTTGTATCACCGCTGACAAAATTGCGGAGAGTGCCGAGTTCTTCAGTTGCGGAACTAATGACTTGACGCAAACCGGTCTCGGTATCAGCCGTGATGACTACGGCAGTTTCATCAATCAGTATCAGGAGTTGGATGTATTTCCGGCTGACCAGTTCCAA
>WRCR01000064.1 GCA_009783865.1 Planctomycetaceae bacterium
CTTTTGGCGGCAATGCGCTGCAAAGAAGTACGGCTAATGCGGGTCTGCGACATTAAAAAAACAAAGGAAGAATTTGCGCAATACGGTCTGCTCTGGAACAGTGAAATTTGGATTTATGTACTCGAATCACATAAAACCGATAGACATATCGGAACGAAGATAATACCGCTTGGACTCGAAGAGCAGGACATTATACAGAAATATCTTGACACAGATGCCCCGCAGCGTCCGGTATTTTTGACGAAACGCGGGAAGCAATACTCTTCAAAGTCATACTCGCAAATGGTAAAGAAAGCAATCGACCGGAACGAACTGCATAAGTTTGTGCCGACGCAACTGCGGCACACCGGTCTAACGAATACTTCTATCGAACACGGCAGAGACGTTGCCCGTTCACTTGCCGGACACACATCAGAAAAAACAACGGCAATTTACGACCACGGCGATTTCGAAAAGGCGATGAATGCGGTTTTGATACGAAACAAACAATACCAGCGGTTTGCCGGAGGCGGAAATCCGCAGCCGTTAAAACTTTATACGGGAGAACTGGAATGAACGCTCCTCTTGGAGAGGGGATTGAGTTGAAATGGGTTTATGGCGATTCTCGTGCCTCCGCCCCAATCCTTGAGGAGCGGTTTTTAACAGAAAGTGAAGATTGAAAATGAAAAAACCGATATATTACCTATATTGTCAAAACTGCGACGAACTCGGCGGGAAATCTGCTGAAGGGAATCGGTCTCCTAGACCGATGCCCTTTAGGCAGCATCGGTCTACGGAACCGAAGGTTGCCCGTTCGAGTCGGGCGGGGTGTAATACGTTAAACAAAGAGGCGGGGGCTTTAGCCCCCGCAACCTTCACTTCAATCCTTTCTTTCCCGAAAAAACCATGCTTATCGTCAACACAGAATTTGTACCAGGTAAGAAAATTGCCCGCGTTTTCGGACTCGTTCAAGGCAGCACCGTGCGGGCAAAACACATCGGTCGCGACATCGCTGCCGGCTTCAAAAATCTCGTCGGCGGTGAGTTGAAGGGTTATACCGAACTGCTCAACGAAAGCCGAAACGAAGCACTCCGCAGAATGATAGACCAAGCAAACAAGTTAGGGGCAAACGCCATCCTGAACGTCCGGTTCGGCACCAGCACCATTACATCCGGTGCATCAGAATTGCTCTGCTACGGAACAGCCGTTGTGCTGGAAGACGAGTGATTTCAACCGTAAAAACATACAAATTGTTCCCGTTTTCAGTATATTCCAATGCAGTCGACTACGAATACACCTTTTGAACGTTTCGCCTTTGCGGCAGCGATTTTGCTGTCACTTTTTGCGATATTGTTGCCGATACTTCTTATGCTATGCATTCCGCTTGAACTTATGAAAGTGATAGATGAAAGAATCGGACATATCCTTGTATATGCTTCTATGTTTATCGTATTTTTTATTCCGATTTTCTGTATCGTCAGTGCAATCAAAATTGAACACGACCATATCAAGGCACTCGACAAAGCGGAAGCCGAATTCACGGACATTGTTGTTTCCGATATGAAAACGCTGCCGCCGAATTGGAAACCGGTCAAAACGGTTTTCATTGTAGAAAACGTGGTAATTGCCAATGATTACCTCAAGACATTTTTCTGGTTTTTTCGCAAGATTGTCGGCGGCGAATCAAAGGCATTCTCAAAACTCATTGCCAGAGCAAGACGTGAAGCAACGGTTCGGGTTCTGCGCAAAGCGAGAGAATGCGGTGCCAACGCGGTTTGGAATATCCGCTACGAAACGAGTGTCGTTCAAACCAATATGTCGCAAGACGGTACAAAGTCAATGGCTGGTGCCGAAGTCCTTGCATACGCAACGGCATTTACAGTGCAATAAATGCCGAGGCAGTTGTATCACGTTTGTTACCTTGTTATATCACCGTATTCGGCTATCCATTTCTTTGAGTATTCGACTGCTTCCAAACCGGTATCAACAAGAGGCGTGCAGTGAAAAATCATTCCGTCAATCTGCCCTTGCTTGAATTTTTCCAGCGCGAATGTTAATTGATGTTTCATCAATTCCATCGTAATGGGTTTTGCATTGCCGAAGTCCCACATATAGAGTCCCAGCAGCGTCTGTTTGTCCGGCATGATTTCCCGATACTTCTTGAAGTTGTCTTCCAATCCGACAAGGTCGGTCGCATGCCACGTCCAGAACAAAACGACATCACAATAATCCAGATGTTTTTTTATCGACGGATGAAGTTGTCCGTGCTTTCCGCCGGTATAAAGAACGACGGACAGATTGGGCTTCCGTTCCACTGCGTTCATTTCCTTTTTTAACTCCTCAAGTTGTTTCAGAGTTAAACCGGCGGGAAAAACAGTTTCGCCTTCCTTTGGACCAAGACCGTGGAAAAAGTCGTCGAGGTTCAAGTCGATAAGGTTCGGCATCTTGTCGAACAATTCAAAAGCCCATTGTTTCTTTTGTTCATAACTCTGTTTTGCGCCGTCGATGATGCTCCAGCCCACTCGTTTCGTTTTGCGAAACTGTTTGATATATTCGTCAAACGGCGGTTCCGGCTTTCCTTCCCAGCGTATCACGTAAACATTCGGGATACCCATATAATCGATGGCATCCGCCATATCAATTTTTTTTCCTTTGGGGATATTGTATAAATTGTCGGTCGTACCGGGACCGTGTCCCCACATCCAGAGCCGGTCGCGGAGATTCGGTTCATAACGCTTCAAATCGGCAGCGGCGTTTCCGAATGTCGAACCAATCAGCGTCAGTGTTGCCGCACTAAATGCGGAAGCCGCAAAAAAGCTGCGGCGGGTGAGATTCTTTCTTTTTTCGGTCATGATATTTCTCCGTTTTGTTAGAGGACGAGTAAAAGTTCATCATACATTTACTTTTTAGCACAAGAACCGGCAAAAATCAACCGAGGATTTTTGTCAAACCGGTTTAGCGGCATTAAACAAGTATGTTATTTCCGCGTATGACGGCGAGCCGCAGCATCGTGAGGGGAAGGGATGCGGCGGTACTCATTTTTTCTCCGGTTCTTTTTTTTCGGCAACCCCAAACAGTTCCCGCAACCGCTCAACCTTGTGCTTGAGGGGACCTTCATGTTCGCCCCCAAATTCATATACTTCTTTATACCGTTCCTTTCCCTGAAGAAAGAGTACCATGAGTTCAATATCAAAGACGGTTTCCAGTTCGACTCGAACAGGCTCAGGATGATCCGGGTACTTGATTTCCAACTGAAATTTTTCCTCTTTCAGACCAAAACCGCATGCGGAACAATGCTCGGGGATAATCAGTTTCGCATCGACTTTCATATCTTGGAGGCGTTTCAGCGGAACGTTGTATTTGCGGAGGATTTCGTCTTTTTCGCCCACGGTCATTGTTTGCCCACAATCCGGGCAAGGCACTGTTTTTTCAATGCGTGGTAACGTAAAATAACAGCTTGCCCCATGCATGAGTTCCGAAGTCGGTTTGCTTTTGGCGAGTTTTTCCAGTCGTTTAATCAGTTTGGCACGAGTGGGATTGCGAATTTCGCTTTGCCGGTTGCAGGACGTACTGGTCAGCACTCCGATACCGGTTGCCCCGGCAATCGCGGCACCGGTACTTTTCAAAAACTCACGGCGGTCGGTTTCGGTCATTGGGGGTTCCTTTCATTGCATTACTTTGCAGGAGACATGCTGATTGCCGAAGTTGCCATCGGTTCGAGTAATGTCTGCTTTTCTGTTTTTCGTTGAACGGCACGCTCAGCGGCTTGGCGGAAAAACTCGCGGACTTCCTCTCCGGTCATTCCTTCGGTCTCACGGAGAATCTCGGCTTGAATATCCGCCTTCGTTTGCAGAGCATCAAAATCGGGAATCACAGGAAAATTGTTCCAATCAAACTTAGTCATGAATCACCTCATTGGGGGTTCGAATTTCAATTCGTGGATAACCATGTTTCTCGTTGACACTATTATATCCCCGAATTCGGTTGATGTTAACAATGTGCTTAAAATTCCAACTAACAAGCACACCGGCATGAGCAAGTGTCGCCATTGCAATGTGCTTACAATCGTCAGTGCTGGATTTTCCAACAACGTTTTCGGCAATATACTGCTCAGCCAATGCGTCTGATTCGACCGTTGAAACGATTCTCTCAATTTGGGATTCCGGCAGCGAGTCGAAAAAATTACGGACATTTTGCGGAGCGCGTTCAATTTCACCCGCTAACACATCGGATACTATCACAATGATTTCGCCTCTGTTGACAGCATTCCAAAAAGGTTTTGTTTCACGTTCAAATCTTGCGGTAAATATTCCATAAAAAACGGATGTGTCCGCATACACCCGCTCGATTCTTTTAATTTCGGTATTACTCATATTCCCCTTTCATTTCCCTTTCCTCTCGGCATCGGCATGTTCACGGACAATGGTCGTCATCGCATCAGCGACACCTCTGATACCATGTCCCGCTTCGGGAACGGTTTGTATCTTCCAGCCAAATTGACACTTTTCCTCTTTCGCAACTTCGGTTCCCATTTTATAATAAAATTGTCCGCGTGCAAAACGATGTGGTCCCTGCTGCATAGAACGCTCACTCTTGCTTAGCGTCGGGTCTTCCGTATTCGTATCCTTTTCGCCCAGCAACAGCACCATCGGAACACCAAGATACCGGTGAAGAACCTCCTGCTTAAACGAAGTATTCCGAAAGCCCTGAGGCCAAGAGGTCTTGAAGTCCGGCAAAGTATAAAAACCGGCATTCGCAGCAACAAACAGTTTAACCCGCCACTCTTTCACAAACAACGGAAACCGATGCACATACTGTCCGCCCGCACTCTGCCCACAAAGATAGTAGCCCGTCTGTTTCGACTTGGGATAACGCCGCTGAAATTCCGAAAACAACCGCTCAATAACCGGATGAGACCACTTCTCCTCTGGAACGGACGACCAGCGTTTTGCGTCCGCATCCCACGAATAGGCGTTGCCTTGCGCATACGAATCACTCGGAAAATCCTGCGCAGAAAACAGCGGGGACAACACCACAAGATTCTTCTTTTCGGCATACGGCACTAACACATCCCGCGCCATAGCGGGATCCCTGTTTATGCCGTGCATGTAAAACATCACCGGCGTGTCCTGGTCGAACTTCGACGGAAAATAATAATAGACCAAAAAGTCAACTCCGCTGACCTTATCCTTGAAGGAAAAGTCACCGGTATCTCCTTTCAGGTTGTCTTCCGGTGCCGCATAAAGGACTATCGGAAAAAGAAGGAAAGCAAACCACAAACCACCTAATAACAAGCCCTGACCCGAAAAATTTTTGCAAAGCCAAACTCTTAAAAAACAAGGTGCAAATGCCTGTCGACGTGCTTGTTTTACCTGAACTACCTGATTTAACATAATTTTACCCTTTTTAACATTTTTCAATATGAGCCGCCAGTGATAACCGGCGGAGTGACAACCTGCGCAAATTCTAGCATATCCGTTAAACTTAGCAAGAGCAAAAAGTGCCATGTCGAGAGTGAATAGTTAATAGTGAAGAGTGAATAGTTGAGGGACGCAAGCGCAAAATAACAATACGAGCGGCGGGCTTACGCCCGCCGATATTTAACCGCGAACGTCTGTTCATTACCGTTGCAAACTTACGGGACGATGGTATAATCCAGCGGACAACCTGCCAAAAAATGTAAAATGAAAACAACGAAAATAATAGAAAGCCGGTGACGGAGCGGTACTCCGCACAATCCCCGGATGAATCTTTTCCTTATAAGTATCACATGAAAAAGACAATCGGTTTTTTCATTGCAATCATTTTCTTATTCTTCGCAGTCGTTTCTGTGACAGGGTGCAACTATTTCCGCAAGATTTCCGAGGACATCCATTCCCGCAAGATTGCTGCGAATTTCGATTACGGGACCTGGACTGGTTCAACCTACACAAATAAATTTTTTGGATTCTCAATCACGGTGCCGGAAGATTGGTATATCAACGAAAAAGAAGAGGTCAAAGCCTACGTTCAAACGGCGCGGGAAGCGGATTACGTCGACAAGGATGTAATGAAAAAAATGTCTTCGGTGGACGACATTACGAATGCCTGTTTGTTCTATGTTACACAGTACACAGAAGAAGAAACAATAGACAAGGGTTGCTCCAATCCTGCTTTTATGTTGACGGCATTAAATCATTCTGGGGTTAGTCAAGAAATGATCCGGGCGCAATACCTCGACATCTTTCGTGAGCAATGTAAAAAAGCAATGCCAAGTACCGTTTTTCATCCTGAAACGACCAAGACGATTGGCAGTGTCGAATTCACGTCATTGGAGTCAGAAATGGATAACCAAGGCATCACTGTTTACAGAGAACATCTGATTTGTCTGAAGAATAATTTTATCTTGCAGTTTGTGATCGCTTGGCTTGAACCTTCGGAAAAAGAACAATTGGATAAAATCATGTCAACTTTGACTTGGGACAAATAGCCAATATCCTCTTGCTTGCGTTGTATGAACAGTTATGCATTAGTTAAACATCGGCGGGCGTAGTTCCACCGGCGGGCGTAAGCCCGCCACACATATTGTTGATGATTACCCTCGCGGGATTTCGAAGCCCTTGCGCTGTTCTCGGGCAGTGAAGGACTGCGATTGAGCATCGCCGGTCTTTTCCGCCTTCGGGTCCCACGCTACGTCCCGTCCAAGCCGCGCAGCAATCGTACATAAATGACAGGAATTCATCGCCTGAACATGCGTATAAACATCGGAAACCGGCAAGCCGCCGTCTCTGATACAGTCAATGAAGTTCTGCTTATGTCCCGTGAACTTCTTGCCGTTGTAAAGTTTTTCAAACGCACTTTCAGGAAACAGTTTTTGAATCTCCGGCATTTCCCCATAAGACATTGCTGTTCCGTTCTCCGCAGTTTGCCGCCGATGTCTTCAAACGGCTTGCCCTTGATGCGGGAACGATTGACGTGAATCTTGCCTTTCGTTCCTTCAAACAGAATACCATTGCCGTCGGGACTTCCGCTGACGACATTCATTATCGTTCCGTTTTCAAAATGACATTCGATATGAAATTTATGCGACCCGTTATAACGGTCATCGACAGTCGGATAACCGTCTTTGAACGGAACCGGATGTTCGGCAATGAGCGGTTTGAAGAGTTTCGGTCCCTGTCCATCGCCAAGTTGATTCAAAGCCCAAAGAGCGATGTCGATATGATGCGCCCCCCAATCGGTGAATTTTCCGCCGCCGTATTCGTACCACCAGCGGAATTCGTAATGCGTCCGTCCGTTTTTGGGCCAATCCGCTTTTCCGTCTCTTGCTTTTTCTGCGGTAGCGCGGTATTCGACTTTCGGACATTGTCCGAGCCAGAAATCGAAGTCCAGCGTATCCGGTACCGATGCGACCGGAATCGGACCGCAAACCGGTGAACCGCCGATGTCGCAGGTCATCATTTTAATATCGCCGAGGAGTCCGCTTTGTATCATTAGAATCGCCAAGAGGAATTGGTCCCGCTGACTTCGCTGCTGCGTTCCAACTTGAAAGACCTTGCCGTATTTTTTGCAGGCGGCACGAATGAGTTGATTCTCTTCAACGGTTAGTGTCAGCGGTTTTTGACAGAAAACGTGTTTGCCTGCCTGCAATGCTTCAATCGCAATTTTGGTGTGCCAATGGTCAACGGTGACGATGGACACAACGTCTATGTCCTTGCGTTCTAACACTTTGCGATAGTCCTTGTATGCGTCTTTCTTGACAGGACTTTTTATACCTTGTGCAATTTCGAGGTGCAGTGAATCGACATCGCAGAGGGCAACGATGTCAACTAGCGAACTGAATCCGTTGGCATCGCCGCGTCCCATGTCACCGACTCCGATGCAGCCCATTCGGAGTTTATCGCTTGCCGCTTGTGCTTTAACCGGCTGCTGCGAAGATAAAAAATAAGGAACGGTTAGTGAACCGGCGGTGAAAGCAGCCGTGTTTTTGAGAAAATCACGGCGAAAAATACGACTTTGTTTTGTCATTGAAACCTCTGAAAAAGTAATGAAAGGAAATTTACCTATTAGACATGTTCGGAAACTCCAAAACCGTCATTCCCGCGAAAGCGGGAATCTAGACGTAAAAGGTTATACCTGTTCCTCTGGATTCCTACCTGCGCGGAAATGTCGGTTCCCGAACAACTCTACTGTAAATGATAACAAGTTTTAATCCGTGTGCAAGGGCAGCGGCGGACTTAGAGTCCGCCGCCAAACGAACCCCTTGAAAACGTTTTTCGTTTCGTGTACAATTGCGGCGTATGTTTTAGTTCGAATGAACGCAACTTTATCGACAGACCGGCTTTTGTAAATGTACGACCGTCAACTCCTGCAAAAATTTATACTTGAGAAATCCCTGAAGTTCGGTGATTTCGTTCTCGCATCGGGAAAGAAAGCGTCCTATATCTCGATTGCCGGCAAATCACGCTGGACTCCGCAGCGGTGCGGCAAGTCGGCGAAGGAATCCTCGAACTGCTGCGGCAAGACAGCGAAATGCCGCAGGCAGTCGGCGGTATGTCCATCGGTGCTGACCCCATTACCGCTGCCGTGATTACCGTTGCGGACTTCCACAACATTTCGCTCAAGGGCTTCATGGTGCGGAAACAAAGCAAAGAACACGGCATGAAAAAATTTGTGGAAGGTCCCATTGCCGCAGGCGACCATGTTATAATTGTTGAAGATGTTGTCACCACCGGCGGTTCTTCACTGGAAGCAATCGCAAGAGTCGAGGAAATCGGAGCAAAAGTCGAAGGCGTTATCGCCATCATCGACCGGCTCGAAGGCGGTGCTGAAGCATTTGCTGCAAAGGGATATAAACTGCGTTCACTGTTCACGGTTCACGATTTCGGAATTAAAACCTAACTGTACGAAAATTTTTGTTGTTTCTGTAACTATGTTAACTTTGGAGAACTTTATGAAAAAGATTCTTGGTTTGTTTCTGTGTGTTTCGATGTTTGCCGCCGTTTCTTTCGCTGCCGAGCCGAATACGCTCACGGACAAGGAAAAGGCAGAGGGCTTCATACTTCTGTTTGACGGCAATGAATTGTCCACCGATTTATGGGCGGGCGACATCAAAGGGTATCCCGTTTCTGACGGTATTGTCAAATGCAGTAAGGGCGGCAATGTTTCAACCAAAGAGATGTTTGAAAACTTCATCTTTCGGTTTGAATTCAAATTACCTCCGGGCGGCAACAACGGCATCGGCTTCCGGCTTCCAACTCCGACCGCAGGCGGTGCTTCCGCAGGATTTGAATGTCAAATTCTTGACCACGACGATAAGATGTACAGCACCGGCTCATTTAAGAACGGGCTTGCGCCTTATCAGTATCACGCTTCGATTTATTTCATAATACCGGCACAGAAGCGGGACGCATTGAAACCGGTCGGCGAATGGAACACTATGGAATTGACGAACATCGGTTCCAAAGTTAAAGTCCTCACAAATGATGTAGTTGTTCTCGAAGCAAACTTGGATGATTACAAAGACAAGCCGAAAGAAGAACTACTGGGCAAACATCGTCCGGGAGGACTTGACCGCAAAGACGGACATATCGGTTTTCAGGGACACAGCGACCCCGTTTGGTTTAGAACGATTCGCATTAAGAAACTTCCGGCGGAATAGTCGAAAAATCAATGAAACATTCCGTTGTCGTTGAGATTTCCGGCTGCCGTCTGTTTATTGAAGAAACGGACGGCTTCATTACGCAGATTCATTTTCGGAACGAACTTCCGGTTTCTTCTGATGGTGATTCCAAAGTACTTCGTCGAGCAATTTGTCAACTTGAAGAATACTTTGCGGGCGAGCGGAAGTGTTTCGACTTACCGATTCGTCTGACGGGAACGGCGTTTCAAGAAAAGGTATGGCAGGAATTGAAGAAAATTCCTTACGGTGAAACCGTTTCTTACGGACAGGTTGCGTCAAACATCGGTAATCCGAAAGCAAGCCGGGCAGTAGGCGGTGCTAATCACACTAATCCGGTTTCGATAGTGATTCCCTGTCATCGGGTCATCGGCGCAAACGGCAAGTTGACCGGCTACGGCGGCGGACTTGACATGAAAAAACTGCTGCTGGATTTGGAACAGAAACGTTTAGCGCAGGATTTCTAATCTTTTTCCGTTTCGGTTGTTGTTTCAACTTTTGGAGCAGAACTTGTATCCCCGGGTTTCCGTTGACGGAATAATTCGCTGACGGTACCGCTCGACTGCGTAGTTGACTTCGTTCCTTCATACAAACCGGCAACCGTTCCTGTGGAAGGACGCTCCCGTCTGTCCTCCGGCGAGATTCTTGCTTCGCGGTTCGGCAACTGATATGTTGGAGAAACTGTACCGCTTGAAGGACGGTATTCACCGGTCGGAGTTAACTTGTGGTCATCCTCACTGGCGTATTTGCCGAAGCCGCGCACCGGTGCCGTGTTCTTGTAAGACATTCTTGTGAGCAATTCCCGCAATGAAATCTCCTTAACGGCATTCCGTTTTGCGTCATCCCGCATAGCGGACTGTACTTTCATCATATCTTGGTCGCTCTGGGCTGCTTCGTCAAGGTCGCCGATAACGAGATATGTTGTATCAGGGGTAATTTTTCCTCCGCGCTTGACTTCGCGTTTCCCGTCGGCATCGGAGGTGTCCTCAATCCAATCGTCGACAATACCGCCGTTGGCAACAATCAAACGTTTAACCGTTTCCAAACTTCCTCTGTTGTAATTGCTCCCGTCTCTGTTTTCAACGCCGGGCAGCCGCATACCGCTCGCTAAAGCGAACCGCTGATGCTGTCCCGGTTTCCAAATCGGCGTATGAATAACATCGCCTACCGAGACAGGATTCGATAATTCGTCATCAAGAATTCTTGCTTCCGCTTTGTTAGGACCAAGAACCTTTATGACTTCTATGCTTGCCTTACGGGCATTCGACTTGAGTTCCCGTTTGCAGATGTCGCAAATCACTGATTCTTCTCCAACGTTTGCCGTGCCGAAAGAAATGCCGGTAATTTTCGGGTTATAAACGCTGAAGGTCATACGGGGCATCAACCCGTCAGCACTGCCGAGGTCAATGGTGACAAGTCCTGCTCTTTGATTAACGAAAACAATTTTTCCGCTGGGACGCTCAAAACTGTCGCGGCGTATGTCAGCAAGAACTTTGGTAAGTTCCTCGTTCCGAAGTGCGATTTGACTTGCTTTAATTGAATCGTCCTCGGCTTTCCTCTCTGCCGACTTGATTTGGACTGCCGATTCCTCCTTAATGCGTTCACGCTCTTCGGCAATTTCCGACATGTCCTGTTTCAGTTTGTCCTTGGTACTGTCAAACTCCTTACGGGAATCAGCAAGGTCTTTTTCCGCTTTATCTTTTTCGTCTTCGTGCTTTCTCAATACCGTATCGTATAAGGTCCGAAGATTGTCGTAATCCGAATTTCTCTGGTTAAGTTTGGCTGCGGTGCCTTCGTGTTCTTTTTGCGTTTTTTTCAACTCAGCATCGATGAAAGTAACTGCCTCGCGGTAATTTTTAGCGTCCGGTGAGTATTTCGCAATATCTTTGGTAAATTCGTCCTGCACCATATTCACATCGACTTCGTCTTTGTATCCGATAATGTCTTTGAGAGAGATGTTCTCTGCTACTTTGGCGGCTTTATCCCGGTTGGCGTTATCGGCGTTCTCCTTTGCAGTTTTTGCAGCGTCATACATACTCTGACGTTCGTTGTTCTGCATCACCAGCACTACGCCGAGAATTATTATAATGATAACACAAATAATCGAAAAAATCTGAAGTGCGTTGGATTTCATAGGTATATTCCCCAACAATGTCGGCTAACGGAACGGCAACACGGACGCTATCGCGCTACAATACTCTCTCGTTATCGGCAAAACGCCCAGACGAAATCAAAGTACAAAGCCGCGAAAAGGCAATAATTCGTAAAAAAACCTGATAGCATGTATCGATTATAACGATTTAGCGCAGGATTTCTAGGGTGTTTTTGAATTTGGCGCGGACAAATTCCCGTCACCCCCCGCGAAAGCGGGGGGGGCTAGAGAACGGACATTAAACCCTTTTGCGTCTAGATTCCCGCCTTCGCGGTAATGACGAAATCTCTAAAATTCTAGTACGCCGCCGGTGTCGGCACTCGATGCCAGTTTAGCGTACTTTGCCAAATAACCGGTGAAGTGCTTCCTGTTGTCGGGAAGCCCGCTGCTTGTCCTCGATTGCAATTCCTCTTCGGAGACCGCAACATTCAGCGACCGGTTCGGCATGTCAATCTCAATAATATCGCCGTTGCGAAGCAGTCCGATTGGTCCGCCTGCTGCGGCTTCCGGCGAAACGTGACCGATGCACGCTCCCGCCGTGCCGCCGCTGAAACGCCCGTCGGTTATCAACGCAACGGAGTCATCGAGTTTCACGCCCTTTATTGCCGCAGTAGGTCCAAGCATTTCCTGCATACCGGGTCCGCCTTTCGGACCTTCAAAGCGGATAACTACGACATCGCCGGCTTTCACTTTGCCGGAAACGATGCCTTCGTATGCTTCCGGTTCGGAATCGAAAACTACTGCCGGTCCGGTATGTTTCAACATGTTCGGCAGCACTCCCGCCGTTTTGACAACTGCTCCTTTCGGGGCGAGATTGCCGTAAAGTATTGCCAGTCCGCCGGTTTGGGAATACGCCTTATCGCAGGGACGGATACAATCAAGC
>WRCR01000065.1 GCA_009783865.1 Planctomycetaceae bacterium
CTGCGTATTGTTTCTTCGTCAAGCCAGTTGCCGCTGGTTCTCGTGAAACAGTTTCGCAAGTCGGACTCTTCCGCCGAAATGAGCGGAGTTAACGAGCGGGTATCCTGCGCCGCAAACATCAATTCACGATTGGCAGAACAGTACTTCAGTATGTTCCATACAAGAATCGGAAAAGCCGGTGACGATGTGAGCGTTGACAACGATTCATTCAACTGCATCGTCAAAACAACTTCGCCGCCGCGCCGGATTTGTTCCGTCAACAGCGGTATGTCACCGGCAGAGATAACCGGTATTCCGTTCAAGTTGACCGTTGAACTGCCGCCCCAAACGACTCCGTCCAAGTCCAATCCCTTTGTGATGAGATGGTGATTCTCAAGAATGTAAGGTCCGATAAACGATTTAACCGACTCGTCTTTCGTAGGGGATATGATTTGTACCGTCATTGGAGTTGCCGCAGCCATTCGGCTTGCGTTTGTTATGAAAATCAACTCTGGTTCATTATCGGTCAATCTTGCTAAACCGGAAGCGAGCAGTGCTTTTTCTAATCTGGGACGCAACTCTGGCGGCACATTCTGAACTTGTACCCGCAAGGGTTTATTTCTGCCCGGCGGTATTGTCAACACATTGTCTATTGCCAGAGCGTCATCTGCCAAACGTATTTCCAAGTCACCGGTTCCTTGCGGCAGTTCGGTTAGAATCCGATGTATATCTCCGGCTGGCACAAGTTTTTCACCGCGGAAAAGAATCTTCTTACGTTCCGGTTCCAAGATGTTCATTCGGAGAAGTTGTTCCTTCGCAGAATAATTTCCGATTTCGAGCAGCAGCCGGTCCCGCTCCTCCTGAAAAGTTCGGCTGGAATATACAACGGCAAAATTATCGAGTGCTTTGCCGAAGGATTTCCAGAGAACTTTTCCGTCCATCATTTTTCCGTCCGGCAAACTATCAGTAATAACGAGAATCTTCGTGCTGGACAGCGACAAATTTATAGCGAAGGTCAACGCTTCGGCGAGGTTTGCTGTTTCGCTGCCGCATTGCCACTTATCGAGAATGTTTCGGGCTTCCGCTGAATTCTTTGCCCGACCGGCAATTAAATGCGGCTTGTTTCCGGCGGTAATAAACTGAACCGGATAACCGATTTGATTTTCCAGCATACGATGCAATTCGTTCTTTGCCCGCTGCTGCGATGTATCACCGTTAAAACCGGCGGTCATTGAATAAGAGTCATCGAGAATGACAATCGTCGGACTTCCGAATTGTTCTTTGCGAAACAGCGGCTGCGCTGCTGCAATCGACAACAGAGTCAACGCTAATAATTCCAGCAGAATCAATAGCGGCAGTTTGAGCCGCTGGATTTTTCGTCCGCCTTGCTCCGCACGCTGCCGATTATACCAAAGAAACAGCGCGGAAACCTCGTACCGCACGGAACGGGTTCGGAAAAAATAAATTCCGAAAACAACCGGCAGCGACATCAAAGCAATTAGAGCGTATGGAAATGATAACATTGTACGTCTTCAAGGGTTATCCGACATTATTCTTTCGACTATTTGTTCAACGCTGCGTTCCCAACTGAATTTTTTCGCTTGTTCAAAACCCTTCTGAATGAGTTCCTGCCGTAAAGTATTATCCGACAAAACACGGCGAAACGTTTTTGTTAACCCGATTTCGTCTTTTGCGTCCAGTAAAATCGCAGCATCGCCTGCAACTTCCGGCAATGACGAATTATCGGCGGCAATTACCGGACAGCCCGACTTCATCGCTTCAAGCAGCGGAAGACCGAAGCCCTCGTAAATCGACATGTAACAAAAACATTTTGCACCGGAATACAAAAACGGAATATCCACATCGGCAGCGTAGCCGGTGAAAATGACTCGGTTCTTGATTTCCTCCGGCATGCTGCCGTATTGGTTGTAAAAGACCTGTGAATTCCAGCCGTTTGCACCGGTCAACACTAGATGGACATTGGGAAATTCGCTGCCGTTCTCGATAATGAGGCGGAAAAAACTTCGTATTACGGTGTCGAAATTCTTTCTTATATCAAAAGTTGCAACAGAAAAAATATATGGACATTCCGGCGGGATTTTATATTTTTGTAATACGGCGTTAATTTTCTCTGTATCATCGCAGGGTTTGAAACGTTCATCTGTGGCAAGATAAACCACCGAGACCTGTTCTTCTGAAACCTGCGGATAGCATTTAATCAAGTCCCGTTTCGTAGATTCGGAATCGGCAAGAACAATTACATCCGACGTGATGCTTTCCCAAGGGTTTTGCCTAAAATGACTGAAACCGACATATAAGTCCGCAAACAGAATTGGAATTACATCGTGAACAACGAGTACTTTTTTGATAGACGGATTGACATCCAACTCCGGTATCAATCGGTGAAACGGACTGATGTAAATATCCGCGTTGCGAATCAATTCTTCAATATACGGAGAACGCTGCCGGTCAGAAAGAAACTTCGGCGGCTTGATTTTCCATTTAACTGCTCTGGCGAATTCAATTACCGAATGAACGAACTTGTTTTTTCCGAAGCATTTTCTAACGCCCGTTTCGAGTTTTCGCAGGAAAGAGACGCGCTGTTTTTCGTCTGATGCATGCCACTGTAAAAACTGTTTTGACGAATAGTCCTTTCCTTCATAACTTGCAAAGGGCAAATCGAAATCAATGAACCGCCGCAGATTGGCATAACAAAATTCTTCTTCCGGCAGCGAAGATATTAAAGTGATGTCGAATTCGTTCCGCTTGACCAGTCGGGACAACACTTCAACGATGTAGCGGAGAACGCCTGCCATCGTTGTTTGACCGGAAAAATTGGAAATATCGAAAACAATGTGTTTTTTCTTACTTTCCATACTTTTCTTTGGGGTCGAAGACGCGTTCTCCGATAACTTTTTCACCTTCGGAAGTGATTTCACGGAAGAAGCAACTCTTGTATCCTTCGTGACAGGCGGCACCGCCGATTTGTTCAACTTTCAGGAGAATGGTGTCGGCATCGCAGTCGAGAAAGATACTGGTAACTTTTTGGACGTTGCCGCTCTCTTCACCTTTGCGCCAGAGTTTGTTTCTACTCCGGCTGAAATAGACGGCGCGACCGGTTGCCAGTGTTTCGTTGTATGCTTCCTCGTTCATGTAGGCAAGCATTAGGACGGTGCCGTCTTTGTTATCTTGTGCGATTGCGGGTACTAATCCGCCGCATTTTTCAAAATCGGGTTTTAACATGTTGATTCCTCGTTGTGTTTGGCTGACAAATTTTCATTTTTAGGAATTATAAACGAAAACCGGCAGAAAACAAGGGAACAACGTATCGGCGCACGCATTTTTTCGGGGGTATTTACCTTTGTATTATTTTTTGTAAAATTATACCGCTGATTGTTTTTTACACCGTTTTGTTTTATACCGTTTTTGTTTTTGTAAAACGATGAACTTCAAAGTAATTTATTCCGTATTTAAGCGTAATTATTTCGGTTATCTCGCCAATCCTACCGGATATGTCTTCATCTGCGTTTTCGTTCTGTTGAGTTCCATCGCCGCTTTTCTGCCCGATGAGTTTTTCAACGCAAACCTCGCAAATCTGAATCAACTGAACCTCTGGTTTCCGCTGATAATGATTGTCTTCGTTCCCGCTATCACTATGGGAATCTGGGCAGATGAACGCCGGCAAGGAACCGACGAATTACTGCTCACCATACCGGCAAGCGATTTCGACATCGTACTCGGCAAGTTTGCCGCCGCCGCCAGCATTTACACGCTGTCGCTGCTCTTTTCGATGGTTTGCAACTTCTTTATTCTGCGGTATTTAGGGACACCCGACTCCGGCTTGTTTATCGCAACTTACATCGGATATTGGTTCATTGGAATCTCCTTGATTTCCGTCGGAATGACTGCCTCGTTCCTAACCGGTAATCTAACTGTTGCGTACATTCTCGGTGCGGTCTTTTGCTCTCCCTTTGTCGCTTTGCAATGGGTCGATGCCCTTGCCGCATCGGATAAAATCACCGGCGTTCTGAAAAGTTTCGGCATTGCATCCCAGTTTGAACTTTTCGGACGCGGCACCGTGAACCTGTCGAGCATTTTCTATTTCCTGATGCTCACCTCCGTTATGCTCTATTTGAGTATGATACTCATCGGACGCAGGCATTGGACGGCAAATCAAAAAGCGGTCGGCGTTTTTCATTATTCCGTCCGTTTTGTTTCGCTTCTCATTATCGGCTTGTCGCTGTGCTTTATGTTCCGGCAGCATGATGCCCGCGCTGATATGACGGAAGAAAAACTCGGCACGCTTTCGCCCGAAACTGTTAAATTACTCAAGGAATTGAAGCCGGAATATCCCGTGCAGATAGACGCTTTTATCAGTCCCGATGTACCGGAATCACACGTCCAGATTCGGCTTGATACTCTGACAGTATTGAGCGAGATTGAATCGCTCTGCGGTAAAAATGTTGCGGTTAAGATTCATCCGACTTTGCCGTTCACGGACCAAGCGTTAATTGCAAATCAGCGTTATGGAATCAAGGCAAACGAAGTATCCTTCGCTTCCCGCGGCAAACGGGATTTGAAGAGTGTATTTCTCGGCTTGTCTTTCCGCTGCGGCTTGCGGTCTTTGACTTTGCCGTTCATTGACCGGGGCTTGTCCGCCGAATATGAAATCGTTCATGCTCTTTCCAATATAACATCGCCGCAGAAAAAACGAATCGGCGTATTGAAAACGGACGCGCCGATTTTCGGTCGGCTTGACATGGGTTCGTTTCAAATGTTGCCGTCGTGGCAAATTGTCGAGGAGTTGAAAAAGCAATACACGGTGGTCGAGGTTGACCCGCTCGAACCGATTCGTGAAAAATATGATGCGCTGCTTGCCGTTCAGCCCTCGGCGATGGGACCTCAGGAAACGATGAATTTCATTGAGGCGGTGCAAAACGGGCAGAAAGCGATAATCTTTGAAGACCCGTTGCCGGTTTATATCCGCAGTGTGGCGGGAACCTCGGAGCCGCGCCAGCAATCTTCACAGATGGCGATGATGATGGGAAGACAATCACCGAAAGGCGATATTACTCCGCTCTGGGAATTTCTCGGAGTTGAAGTCGAAGGTGCGAATGCGGTTTGGCAGGAATACTCGCCGTTGCGCAAACTGCCGCAAATTCCGAAGGGCTTCGTTTTCCTTGACCGAAGTTCCGATGCGAAAAGTGTGAAGACCGCCGAGCCGTTCAATGCCGCCGAGTCGGTTTCCGCTTCGTTGCAATACATGATGATGCCGTTTCCGGGGCGAATTGTCGCAAGTCCTGCTTTGACACAGGAAGCACCAACAACCTTAAAGTCCGTTCCGCTTTTGCAGACCTTTCAGCAGCCCGCCGGAACGGTTGGAATTCAGCAGGTTAAACGCGGCTTGTTTGACGGCAGTTGGGAACGTGCTTGTGTTCCGATAAAGGAACCGCTGCATCTTGCGGTTAGAATTCGCGGCGAAATACTTCCGGCACCGGAAGCAAAACCCGCAGAAGAAAAAGAAGAAGCGAAAACACCGGCAAAGCCGGAGACGGTAAAGATTGACGTTATTCTTATTGCCGATATTGATATGCTTTCCGATGAGTTGTTCGCACTTCGCCGTATGGGAAATGAACCCAGCGCGGGCATTAACCTTGACTTCGACAATGTGACTTTCGTTTTGAACGCTATTGACAGTGTTGCCGGTGATGAACGTTTCTTGGCAATCCGCAACCGCCGTCCGAAGCACCGCACGCTTTCCAAATTCGATGAGAACACCGACGCAATTCGTTTGGAAACTAGTCAGCGGCGAACCGACTTGCAGAAAAAGTTCGATGCTCAAATCGAAGAAGCAGAAAAGAAACTCACCGAGGACATGAAACAACTCGAAGAGAAATACAAACAGGGTGATGTCAACGAAGAAGAAGTTCAGCGGAAGATTTTCGTTTCAATTTCCGCAGCGCAGAAACAGTTGGCAGCCGCAAAAGAGAAACAGCAGCGGGACTTGAATCAGCAGTTGGAAAAGGCGGAAGTCGACTTGAATAATCATATTCAGCGGATTCAGGGACGTTATAAACTCCTCGCGGTGCTGGTGCCGCCGATTGCTCCGCTGTTAATCGGAATAATAGTGTTTTTCATTAGAAAAGTCCGTGAAACGGAGGGTATTCCGCAAACGAGGCGCAGGAAATGAGTTTAACGGTTAGTAAAAAATCGGTGAACAAGGCGGGAGAGGTCCTTCGGAATGAACCTCGAAACGAGGCGGCACTTGAAGTCCTTGATGTGTGGCGGACGATGCACGCTGAACCGCTTCAAAAAACGGCGGGGACAGTTTTGGAACTTTGTCCGCCGGATACCTTCAACGGTATAGCAAGCCGGTTGAAACGTTCCATTTCAATTATCGAAAAGTTAAAGCGGGAACCGGCGATGAAACTGTTCCGTATGCTGGACATTGCCGGTGTACGCCTTGTTATAAATGACGGAACAGAATTTAATACGAAACAATTATCGGTTTTTAACGTTATCAGAGAATATGATTACAATAATGAACCGAAGGTATCCGGTTATTCGGCATATCACATCGTTTTAGAATGTAAAGAGGAAAAATTTCGCAATTTTCAAATCGAACTGCAAATCAGAACCTGCGGTCAGCACCTTTGGGCGATGGCTGTCGAGACGGTCGGAATGTTTTACGGCGAAGCATTGAAAGCGAGTCAGGGAAATCAGGATTGGCTTGATTTTTTCAGATTGGCAAGTGCTGCCGTATCCCGCATAAATAACCGGAAGGTTATAAAAGATTATTCCGATAAGGGTACCGAAGAAATCCGAAACGAATTAAAAACATTGGGAATGAAAAAGACATTTTTTTCCAAACTGGAGGCAATTAAAGAAGCCCGCGAAAAATTTTCGTATGACAAGTACGATTACTGGCTTCTGGAATTGGACATTAAAAAATCCGAAAACCGAATTTACGGATTTGTATCCGGTCAACTTGAAACAGCAGCGGCGATGTACAAAGCGATAGAGCAGACCCCGAATTGTTTGCGGGGGGATACACAGGTCGTTCTTGTTTCAACGAAGCGGTTCAAAGACCTGCGCCGGGCATATCCGAGTTATTTTTTAGATGTTGCCGAATTTACACAAATGCTGAAGGAGTTTTGCGAATAAGATAATAATCTTTCGCTAATGAAATTACCGTTAAACTTTTTTTTAACTTTTATAATTAACAATGACTGAATCACTGAAGAGTGCGATTTTCTTTGTTCTTGCGGTTGTTTGTATTGTCGCCGCTTATCTTTCCCGACCGGCGATAACCGAAGTCAAGATGGACGAAATGGTCGGCAAGGTGCTTTTTCCGAATTTCACCGACCCGCTTGCTGTCAAGAGATTGGAGATTATCCGACCCAATGCGGCTGGCGATGCAGAGCGGTTTGCGATTTCCGAAGTGAACGGAGCATGGGCTATTCCTTCACACGAAAATTATCCGGCTGATGCCAAAGAACAAATGGGACGTGTCACCGAAGCGTTGGTAGGTCTCAAGGTTCTCGCTCTTGCCCCGAATATCGCAACCGCACCTGACCCTGCTCCGCTCTATACTCTGTATGGCGTTGTTGAACCATCAATGGAGAATGATACTTTGCCGGAAGGTGCCGGCGTGAAAGTTCGTCTAGCCGGTGAGAATGATACCGTGCTTGCGGAGTTGGTTATCGGAAAAGAAACCAAGCAGAAGGATGCGTCCGATGACGATTCTCCAATGGGCAGGGATGAAAATGCTATTCGTTATATCCGCGTTGTCGGACAATCACCGGTTTATGAAGCGGAAATTGACATTTCGCGGTTTTCGACTTCGTTTGACCAATGGATTGAAAAGAATCTTCTCGATGTCAGTTCCTACGATGTCAAAGAGGTTTTTATCGATGAATATTCATTAAAAATTGACTCCGTTCTGTCGCAAGGCGGTATCCGTACCCGAATTGCTCCGAATTTCATCGGCGATATTCTGTTCGGCTACGACGGCAGCAAGACTGGCGCAGAGAAATGGGGATTGACGAAGTGGACGAAAACACAGGGCGAAACATCCACCGATTATGTCGAACAGAAATTATCCGACAAGCAGGAATTGAATACCGATATTCTCGACAGTATGCTTTCTGCGCTGAATGATTTGAAAATCGTTGATGTCAGCAAAAAGCCGAATCTTCTAGCAACGGCACTGCGGGAAGGGAAACCGCTGGAAAAAATCGAGGACGACGTTTCGCTGCAAAGGGCAGGGTTTTATCTCGTTCCAATGCCCGACTTGAAAGGAGACAGAACGAAAACGATAAAACAGATGCTTTCCAACGAAGGCAATCTGCAAATCAGAATGAAAGACGGAATTCGCTACACTTTGCGCTTCGGCGACTTAACCGGCACGGAGTCCGAAATCGCTGCCGATGACGAAAAGAAGGAAGATTCAAAAGACGAACCTGCCAAAGAAGTAAAGATGGGCGAGAACCGCTATGTCTTTATCACGGCGGACTTTGACGAAACAACGGTTGCGAAGCCGGACTTGAAACCGGTGCCGGAACTTCCTGCCGATGAAACCGATGAGGAAAAGAAAAAGACAGCATCGGAGGAGAAGGAACGAATCGAAAAATCGAATCAGCGGGAAAACGACCGTTATAACGAAGCAATAGAGGCGGGCAAAAAACGGGCGAAGAAATTGACGGACAGATTTGCCGACTGGTATTATGTTATTCCCGAAGATGTTTATAAAAAGATTCGCTTAACTAATACTAATGTTTTCCGTGAAAAGAAGGAAGAAAAACCGAATCCGCCGCATGGTGAACCCGGGCATGTTCACATGGAAGGCGATGAACATGAAATGCCGGCATTGAAACCTTACTTTCCGACTTTACCGGGTATGAAAGACGATGAATGATTAGCGGTAGAACAGCGGCGGGTAATACCCGAACACGGTAATACCCGAACACTACGGGAGGGTGCTCTTATCGGAATCTTTATGAAAAATTAGGCGTGTACACGCCCTAAAAACGATTGTTTCACATATTGCCGATGAATTCGATTTTTGCGAGATTCGCAAACACTTTGATTCGTCTCGCTTCCATCGCAGTGCCGCAGTACAGAATCGGATGCGGTCCCTGATAGGTCGAACAAACGTCGTCCGTTTTGTCAATGTCCATCACGAAACGGGTTGCGCAGCCGCCGGCAGTATTGATTTCCGGCGAACCAACTATCGTTCCGGTGTATGCGAAAATCATGCTTTTCGATGCCACATATTTCATCAGGAAGACCTTTTCGCCCTTCGGGAACTTAACGTCAAGTGCCGCTGTCTTCGGCAGTTGATGCGTGAACGGACGAATAAGGAACGGCATCTCACCCTTGCCGGGACCGTGCAATTCCAAGGCACAGGTACAATGCGAACCATAGTATTGATTCCGGTCGATGTCGTATTCAGGATTGTGCATAAATCCGCCCCGTTTAAAGAGTTGCGCTCCAATCATCAGCGACATCGCACTTTCGGGAAAATCCTCGCAGGCACACGGAATCAACGCACTGTTGTTTAGCGAAAACCCGATACAGGGCTTGCGCTCCTTCAACATCAGACAGCGGATAGTAATGCCGTCGGCACCATAACGCTTCATAATTTCCGCCACTGCTTTCTTGGAACGGAAGCCCTCGACGAAGTATTTGTCTTCGACATCAATCACGGCTGTTGCTTTCGCTTTGAACGCCATCGCTTCTTTGACCATTGCGTCATCGGCTTGAATGGAGTCGAACAGTTCGATATATTCCGCCGCTGGAATCGTGATAATATCAATGCCAAGATTCTTGTCGGTTGCCTGCTTTGATTCCTTGACTTCGCTAACACGCAGCAGCCGGCTTTGCGCCATTACCTTGACAGCACTGGTTGCGGACATTGCGTTTTCAAGAGCGTCCCAATTTTCGAGCGAATGAATATAGGTGATGTTGGGAGCGGTCATCAACCCCTTCGGCGGATGCTGATGATTGCTGCCGACTGGGTGATACACAATCATCGGCAGTGCTTCGAGTTGCTGCGACATGTCGAGAACCCACGGCGAAAATGTGTTCCAGAAATTGACGACCAGCAGCGTATCCGGCGGAGCGGCTTTCGTCTTGGCAATGAATTCCGCCATAGCGGCTTTGGTGTAAAGAACACCTTGAAAATCAAGTTCGATGTCGTACTTGTCGGCAAACTCCTTGATTTTTTTCGTGTATTTTTGCTGATTCATTTCCGGCTCAAACTGATTGCCGGGATAGGTGAACCATTGATTGACAGCCCAGGAGTCCTCCATTCTGCCTTCGTTGACAACATCGGCAGGCGGATACATGAATAGGACGGCAATCTTCGTTTTCTTTTTTTCGATGACGGGAACTTTCGGCGTTCCGTCAGCGTTTTGCGCTAGGGCGGTTGCAGCCCAGATACCGCCGAAGGCAGCAGCGGTGCCGCCGATTTTCAAAAAGTCGCGCCGGTCGAAACCGCCGCCGTTGCAGGATTCACACATTTTAACTCCTTAAGATTGAAGACAATGAAAGGTAAAACTAACAGTATAACGTACAGAGGTTGGTATGTAAATGTGAAGCGGGGGCTAAAGCCGCCCGCCTCTTTAATTCGCGGCATTATAAACTTATGTTTTCGCCGCCGGCGCAGGTTCCTAATGCCCGAAGGATTTCCGGTATAACAGTATCCGAAAGGAACCGCACCGAACCGTCAAACATGCCGATATTGATGCCGCCGGTATGGAAACTGCCGCTGCGCCCATTCTTGACGTTGATGCCTTTCACAAATTCGTCCAGCGTTATGTCGGCAGTCGGGTCCATCCAGCAGAACGGTTCCTTAACCTCAACAACGGCAACCGTGTTGCTCGTTCCGTCAGTAATTCTTGCCATTCCAACTCCGGTTCTATCCTTTTCTTTTTTCGCAGGTACAAAAACCTCGCCCGCTATGGATGAATAAGTACACGCCTTGCCCGGCTTGCACAAAGAATTGTCAGGACAACTATACACGGAAATTACGGCATTATGAAACTGCTTGTTGAAATCGCTGTCCCAGGGTTCATCAAGACCGCCTCCTGAAACAATCTTGTCGTACAACGCTGCCTGTTCGATGAACGGCAAAATCAATACCCGCCAACTGTGCAGCGGTTTGCCGTCTTTGTCAACGGTATAGAGCGGCGGGAACGCTTGATACACGTCATGGTAATTGTGGAGCGCAAGCACTATCAACTTGATGTTGTTTGTACATTGCGCTCTCTTCGCCGCTACCCTTGCCGCTTGAACTGCCGGCAGGAGAAGAGCAACACCTACACCGCTCGCCGCAATGGCTGCCTGTCCGCCTATCAAATTGGCGGCTTCGCCTTTCAATCGGAACTTGAGTAAATCGCCGTCAACATCGGGCAGCAGTGTCCGCAGGAAACCCTTCAGGAAACTGAAAAACAGCGGCGGCATCTCAAACTCCATATTCTTGTCTTGGTCCATTGCATACCGCATAGCGTTGATACCGAAATCGATGGACTGCTCCAGCAATGTACGCAGGAAGACGGCATCTTCTTGTCTCGGCGTTTTGAGCGTCAGGAAAACATTGGAGTCCTTCGATGTTTTACCGCCGAGTACATCGTTCAACGACAGCGAAGCACTCGCCCATTGAATTTTCTGTATCGCAAAGAGCAGGAGTCCGTTGACTTCGTTGGGAATACCCGGCGGCAGTCCGGCACTTCTAGCCATGAGACGCATCTTATCTGTGACGGCGGCGGCTAACTTAACTTCGGCACCGGCAACACTTTTCAGTGCTTCGTAAACAGCCGCTTTCGGTGAGGGTTTCATTTCGTTAGCCCAATCCGCAACGGTTTCTGCTGCAATAGTTGGATTTGCATCGGGAGCAAAAGGCAGCAGCAGGAAATCCTTGGTCTTGACGAATTCGTCTGCGTCGTCTTCCATATGAAGAAGTTTGACCAATGTTTCGAGTTGCTTTTCGGTTTTGTTTTTCCACGGAATTACAATGAAGGCAGGAACGCCGCTTTCGAGTAATTCCATGTCGGCGATAACGGCGAGTTCGCGGATACCGAGTTCTTTCGTGATGGTTTCAAACGGCGGACGGACAATGGCATCCAGTTTGTCCAGTTCGGTGCGAAGGTCTTCCGTTGTTGTTTTGAACGAGACCTCATCGAAGCCGAGTGATTGGAGAAGTTGTTCTCCCGATTTTTGAACGGTGTTCTTCACGGCATCGATTTCGACTTTGGAAAAATCGACGTGAAGAAACGCAACGCAGTTTTCCGAAACAAGCGGCGCGAAGGTCTCTTGAGCATAGAGCCGACCGGCAAGCAAGACGATAAAACAGCACAATACTTTGACAAACGTTTTCATAGAAATTCTCCGGTGAAAGGAAAAGACGAACATTTGCCGTTCATTTTACAGGAACGGAAAAGGGTTTGCAAGTTTAGCGTGAGGTTCGTTAATCCGAAAGAGCAAAAAGTGCCGCGTTGAGCAGCGAGCGGCGAGAACAGAGCCGCAAACGGACTGAAAAAATTCACGGGGCTTGCTAAAGTGGAAAAAGTGTTATACGTTATCCGTTGCGTGCTTGAACGGTCTTGCGGACGGCGCAGCAGCCCAAACGCTGTCTGCTTCTGCAACTGCACTTCACACCGAAGAACTTGCCGACCCGCAACTGGAATTTC
>WRCR01000066.1 GCA_009783865.1 Planctomycetaceae bacterium
ATCTTACCGGCGGTATTGAAATCGTTGGTTTAAGGAGAGATAAGAAGTTTGCCGCTGTTAAAAGTTGGAGTACCGGCTAAATATATGGGAAAGACAGGCAGACGGACTGCTTGACACCGCAGTTCATATGATTTACAATTATCCATCATGCAAAAAGAGAAATATCTTATCACCGGCATCGGCGGCTTTGTTGCCCGGCATATACTCCGCTTTCTGGATACACCGGATAATAAAACGGTTGAAATCATCGGCATTGACCGCGGTATCGGCGGCGGTACTTTTGAGATGCAGCACTGCGTTTGCCGACCGATTTCCGCCGACTTGCGGGACGTTGCCGTTCTCGAATCCGTCATATCACAATTTCAACCGCAACGGTTGATTCACCTTGCCGCAAGCAGCAGCGTAGGACAAAGTTGGCACGAACCGGCAAAATGTTTATGCGGCAACCTGACTATATTGCTCAACCTGCTCCAAAGCGTCAAAGCGGCAATGACGGCAAATCCTTCTTACCGCTGCCGGGGTTTAATTGTCGGCTCTTCCGAAATTTATGACAACGCCGGTGAAACCGCACTGACCGAAACCGCACCGCTGAAACCGCAAAATCCTTACGCTGTCGGCAGAATGGCGCAAGAAGAATTGGTCCGGCTTTATACCGAACATTTCGGCTTAGATATTGTTTCGACCCGCTCTTTTCTGCACATCGGAAGCGGACAGCATGAACGGTTTGCAGTCGCCTCATTTATCCGGCAACTGCTTGATGCCCGGCGCAGCGGAAAAAAAGAAACCGTCTTGAACACCGGTAATGTCGATTTGCTGCGGGATATTGCCGATGTGCGGGACGTTGTCCGTGCTTATTTCCTGCTTTTCGATAAAGGACAGAGCGGCGAAATTTACAACGTCTGCACCGGAAAAACAACCCGCCTTCGGGACATCATCGCAAAGGCGGCGGATATACTCGGCATCGAAACGAAAATCGAAATAGTGCCGGAACTTTTGCGCCCAAACGACGTACCGGTAATTCTCGGCAGTTGCGAAAAATTGAAAGAACGAACCGGCTGGCAGCCGCAATTTTCGCTAGAAGATACATTGCGGAGTATGATAGGATAACACAAGAGGACAATCGCCGATGCTCATTATTTTTTCCCGACAGCGCAGTGAAGAAAATAATTCCGTTGACATTCAGCAACTGGCGGAACATTTCCGTTCAGCGGCGGTTAGTATTCCGTTCATATACGATTTACCGCCGACTGGTAAAACCGTAACCTCGCTTCGGGAAAGAACTTCGGACACGGAAAAACCGGTGTTGTTTTTTTCGTCTTTGCCGGTGAGAGCAGCAGGCGCATTGCTGACCACGCTGAAAATATCCGTTGATTTTTGCTTCGATGTCACTGGCAAAACAACGGCGGCTGTCATCACTGAAATTGAAGCAGCATTAAGAGCGGAACGCAAAAACATTCCGCTTGAAAACAATTCTTCCGTTGAGAACTTAACAGAACCGGTATCGGAGCGGTGGTATCCGGTCGTTTACCGTTCAGAGTGTTCAGGCTGTCTCGAATGTGTTAATTTTTGCTTGTTCGGAGTATATGCTATCGGCGGAGACAACTTGCCGTTTGTGGATTTGCCGGACAATTGCCGGAACGGCTGTCCTGCTTGCAGCCGCATTTGTCCGCAGGGCGTGATAATGTTTCCGCTTCATTCTGACGACAGTATTTCGGGACGTTCTCCGAAACAAAAGGCAGAAGTCAGCGGCGGTCTCGACAAGTTGACCGACCTGATTGATGAAATGGCGTAGAATTACTGTATTTCTGAAACACTCCTACGCTAAGAAATTTCTATCTTCCTAACGATATATCCGCTGATGCCGGTAATACGTCTCCAATACCAATGCCGAAAAACAAGTCGTGTATAGACGACCGAATTGCTGTCCCCAAACGTCACGTACCGGCAACTTCGGATTCCAACTTCCTGTCTCACTGCCGCTCTGTTCCTGATGCGCAGGCAACTCTTCCCGTATTTTTGTATTCCAGATAAGCCACTCGTCCTTGCCGTAATGGTGAAGCGTTTGCGAAGCATAATACCAGTAATAAACATCACGTTTATAATGGTCATCAAACCTCGGCAGATTTTCCGGTTCGACAAGAACGGCAACGCCGTTCATCAGCCGCGTGTCGTTTTGTTTCCAGCCGAGCAGTTCCCGACAAAGCAGTGCCTCCGCTGTCATTGCAACACGAATCTCCGGCTCACGTTCCCGATACGCATATTGACTGCCGCCGTCTTTCTGCACCGTATCAAGAAAGCGGGTGATTTTTTGCCAAGTACTTTCCGGCACTTGCAACTCAGCTGCCTGCGCTGTTTTCAACGCCATAACAATCCAGCCAGTAACGGAAACGTCGGAATCAGAATTCCACCTATCGGCATCATACCGCCAGCCGCCGCCGTCAACACTTTGATGCTGCAAACAATAATTTACCGCCCGCTGTGCCGCTTCCCGCAAGGGGGCATTTGCGTCTTCGCCTTTCATTGCTAAACGCTCACAAAGGGCAAGCGTGCAAAGACCGTGAGTATAAAACCGGTGAGAGTAAGGCATAGAGTCGCGAAAAAAACAGCCGTCCCGCTGCGGATTGTTATCGGACTGCTGGTGTTTCAACAGGTAATTCCAGCCGTTATTGACCGCGCCGGCAAATTCCCGCAACTGCGGATGAGACGAAGACGGAGTTACCCCGTATCCCTGAAATGCAAGCAAAGCCATTGCGGTAGCGGCAATCTTGTTTTCCTTGTCCCGAAAAGCACCATCTCGATACGGACCGCAAAGCGACCAACTGCCGTCGTTGAGTTGATTGCGGACTAGCCAGCGGAGAGAGGCAACAACGGCGGTATCGGTTTTTCCTATTCCGCCGTTGCCGTCGCCGATTCCGTTTCCCGTTCCATTGCCGATACCGTTTCCGCCTCCGCCGAGTTGATTTGCTCTGCTGCCGGGGTCTCTACCGGCAAGATTGAGTACTACCCGCTCGCTGGCATTGTCAAGAATTGCGTCTGGTGATGTTTCAACGGTTTCCATTTGCGGTGACACCGATTCTGGATTCTCAACCGGTAGTAAGTTCTGCGGCGCAACGATTGTTATCGAATTGTTGTCGTCATCTCCGAGTGCGTTGCCGTTGCCGCCGCCTTCTTCGTCTTTGGAAACGGAAATCTCATCTCCTAGTCCAAGTATTATGTCGAAAGGTGCCGTGCCGGGTTTCGCCGGTAGAAAAAGGAACATCAACAATAGAATCAAGCACAAATGTAAAAGGAAACTCCAGCACCAAGGAACTAACTTTGCGCGGATTGCAGCCGCCAGTTCTTCCTGTACGCTAAGTGATGGTTTTTTGTGTTTGCGTTCTTTTATGAATTTTTTTCGCAAGCCGGGCAACTGTTCCGGCAATTCCTGTTTCGGTTTGAGCCAGCGGAGCAAGAGCCGGGCGGTCTTTTCCGAAAAGATGTCGCGGTGTTCTTTCGGCGGCGCAAGCGGTTTGACAATCTTCTTCCGCCGCTTCGGCAAATCTGTGTTTATGTGTATTTCCGGCTGCATATACTCTCCTGTTGACAGTATCGGCAAAAAGCAGTGTTCCTATTCTATGATTTTTGCGGATTATGTCAATTTTTATGAATGTATTGACGATAACAGGACCAGGAACTATATCATTTTTTCCGAATGACGGGGAAAATCCGTTTAGAAGGAACATACAATGAGAGAATCTGAAACGAATACTGCGGTACTTGCCGAAGCGCAAACCGCGCTGCTTGACGGGCAAACCGAGCGGGCAGAAACACTTTATCGAAATATACTTCGAGACGAAAACCGCAATTTAGCGGCATTGGACGGTCTCGGAGTTATATGCTGTCAACAGGGCGAAACACAGCGTGGAATCGGTTATTTCCAGGACGCTTTGCGCTTTGTTGCCGAAAATGACGGACTTTCTGCCGACTCAAGCGAAGAAGAGCGTCTGAAAAGTGCCGCAAATCAGGCAATACTGCTTTATCACTTGGGACTGGCGCAACACAGCATCGGACAAAATGACGAAGCGATTCAGTCCTTCCGCTGGTCGCTTGAATTACAACCGGGAAAAAGCGAAGTACTCCTGCAACTTGGTCAACTGCATTTTGAACTTCAGCAGTACAGCAAAGCGATTAATGTTTTCCAAACATTGACGGAATACGAACCGCAGAACGCTTCGGCGTGGCTGACCCTCGGTTATATTCTGGAATTAGACGGTCAATACGACAATGCCGTTCATGCTTTGGAAACCGCTTTCGGATTGGACTCGTCTTCGCCGGACGCTTGTTTCCATTTAGCAGAATCATTGCGGAAGAGTGAACGGTATGAGGAATCGCAGCCGTATTATCAGCGGATGCTGCTAGTTGCTGACCGGTATCCGCAAGCGGTTCACAACTACGGAAAAATTCTTCTCGCTTTGGGAAATTTGCAAGACGGCTGGGAAGCAATGGAATTCCGCACCGTTGCAACTTTCGGGACTTGGGAGCGGCATCATTTACCGGTTTGGAACGGCAACACAGAAAACGATGAAACCGTATTAGCGTATTCTGAAGAAGGAATTGCCGCCGATTTAATGTTTGCTTCGTGCCTGCCGGATTTGATAGACAGCGCAGGACATTGCGTTATCGAATGTAATGAATCGCTTCACGGATTGTTCCGCCGCTCATTTCCACGGGCATTGCTCGTCGATAATACGCCGGAAACCGTCGGCAGCGTACATATTGAACCGGCGACATCGCTCAATCCGACGGGTGTGGTTCACGACGAAACTTACCGCACGAAAAATCCGTGGGGATTGTCCATCGACAAGCAGATTGCTTTCGGTAGTTTGCCGCGATATTTCCGCAATGCAGAAGAGGATTTTCCCTTGAAGAAAGCATATCTTGTACCGGATAAACCGCGGGTAGAACGCTGGGCGCGGAATCTCGCCGGTATCGGCAGTGCTGCAAAGGTCGGAATACTTTGGCAAGGCAGTTGGACGGCAGAAACAGAATCGCAAACTGCATTACCGCTGCGTGAACTGCGTGAAATGATGTTGAGAAATCAAAGTAATGCCGCGTGGATTTGCTTGCAGCATGGCACGGCGCAAAAAGAGGCGGCAACGCTTTGCCGGAATTCTCCGCTGCAAATTCATATTTTCAAAGAAGCGTTCCAGTATGATTTAGACGAAGCGGCAGCATTAATCACGGCGTTGGATTTGGTAATTACTCCGCCGGGTTATGTTGCGCATCTTGCCGGTGCGTTGGGAGTTAATACCTGGCTGGTGCTGCCCGAAAGAGCGGATTGGCGTTGGAATTTGTGCGGCGGAAACCTGCTGTGGCACCGTTCAATGCTGGTTTTTCGGCAGCAATATAACCAGTCATGGACTGATGTTTTTAACGAAGTCGAAAACCATTTACAGACATTTCTTTCCGCCCGTCGTCCGCCGGAAGAAAATATGGAAGAAAATGTTCCGGTTTCCATTTCAATTTCGGATTACGAAAGAAAACAACCTCGAATGAAGAAAATTGGATAAACAGTTATCCCTGCGACAATGCATTCAGATTTTTCCGACAAGACCTTTCTGATTCGCTGCGGTGAATGCGGATTCCGTTATCGGGTTCAGCAAACCGCGGCGGCGCAGACGGTTTGTCCTTGTTGCGGAAAAGAAAAACCGCTGGAAGTCATAAAATCAACTGTTACGGACGGTGCTGTTTCCGGCAAAACGCGTCCGCTTGTTTCAAAGGCGAAAAGCACCATAAAAGATGTTCCCGTCAAGGAACAACGCTGCAATGAACGGCGTTGGGGCGTTCTTTTCGTTTCAGTATGTCTTCAATGGGCGATAATTCTTATATCGCCGTTTTATATTTATTATCAACTGCAAAAACAAGAACCGTCAAAGCAAGAAGGGAACAGCATATCCGTTGTCAAGAACAGCGGCAGTGAAACAAATCCTGTTCCCGGTGTACCGGCGGTTCAAGCCCAAGCCAATGCACCGAAGCCGCTGCAAAAACCGTCTGTACCGGACATAAAACCGGACAAGGTACCGGGGGTGATACCGGAAAAAACAGTTGCGCAATCAATGGTGCAGCCGAAAGTTGTTGAACAACCGCCAGTGCAATCTAAACCGCAGCCGAAAGCAGTGGTACAAACAGAACAAAATATTGCAGAAACCTTGCAATTTAACTCGGCGTTTTCTGTTCCGCTTGCACCGTCCGATTTGATGCCTGCAACGGGAAACAAATTTCCAGCGGAGAACCCGTCGGCAAAAAAACCGGACGTTCAGACCGGCGATAAAAAAATTGATTCGCAAAAATCGGTCACACAATACAAAGCGAAGTTGAACGAAGCAGAAAAAACACTTGATGAGGCAAGTTCTCTGATTTTAATTTCGCCGGACAACGCTTTGGAAAAAGCGATTGAAGCGATTCAAGCGTTTCGGCAACTTGGTCAGAATGTTCCCTCATCGGCATATTGGCTGATATCGCAGGCATTTGCTTCGCAAAGTTGGGGCAGGGCATTTGCCGAGCAAACCTTGCCGGTTACTTCGATGGACATCAGTTTTGACGGACGCTGGGTTTTATCGCAGCATGAGGGTCCCGGCGTAGTGATGCAGGACATCATGAATCCGAAAGCGGAGAACGCTGTTGATACCGGCGGTGTTTCTTTCGTTAAATTATTATTTACGCCGGACAACAGATTTATCATCGGAAGCACAAAAGACGGTACGGTCAATATCTTTGATGCAACGAAAAAGGAACCAGCGCAGACCGTCAAGGTTCTCGAAACGGTTTTTCGGCAGTTGACGGATTTGCAAATTTCGTCCGACGGCAAATGGCTTGCCTGCTGCGGTATTGAGACCGCCGGCGACAAAACCGATAGCGAAATGCAAAACGCACACAGCGTGTATCTTTGGAATATCGAACAACTGCCGAAAGGAATAATTCCGCCGGTTATTCATTTGCGCGGTCACGAAAAGCCGATTCGGGTAATGGCGTTCAGTACTGATTCCGGTTCGATTGTAACCGGCAGTGACGATGCAGCCGCAAGGGTTTATGATTTGAAAGCGGCATTTCCGGGTGCTTGTCAGGCAGTGCTGAAAGGACATAAGGACGGAATAACTGCCGCTGCTGTTGCCCCTAATGGAAAATGGATGGCAACGGGCAGCCGTGACCAGACAATTCGGCTTTGGTCGCTGGCGGAAGGAACTTATGAACCGGTTTCCGTTGTGTTGAGCGGACATATCGGCTGGATTAGTGCGTTGGCTATCGACCGTAATTCAGACCGGCTTATTTCCAGCAGTTATGACCGGACGGTTCGTCTCTGGAGTTTTTCGCAAGGAAACATACAGAAGGTAAAAGATTGTATTGAGATTCCGAATGACCAGGGAACTGTTCATAAGATTTTCCTTTCAAAGGATGGTCGGCTTTTAGTCACGCTTGGCAGTGATGCCAGTTTGCGGCTTCGGGAGTTGAGCCGGAGCATCGGTGAAGAATTGCCGCCGAGGAATACTTTGACGCTGCGGAACAAAATGCTGCCGATTCAACACGCTATGCTCACGCCGGATGAGCGTTATTTAGTATTCAGTTATTTGAATTTGAACAACAAGCAGAACAGCGGCATTCGCATTTGGTCTTTGCAACTCGATGATTTGCTGAAGTATGTTAAGGACTAGAATTCATTCAGCCGGTTTTTTTCGGCGTGGTATCACCCGCCGCTCGTAATGTTGCCGCTAGTGATGTTGTTTTCCGCAATTACCTCAGCGGAACAATACGTTCTGTTTGCTTATCGACTTCTCTGCCGTTAACCGAAACCCGACCCGTAAATTGATAACCCTGCAATGTAATCGTCGGCAAACGAATCTGAATCACCGCTTCGCCGCCCGCCGGTATCGTTCCCGCTGTCAATTCCACCGTATTATTCTGCGGATTATGTCTTCCATTAGAGCGAACATTGGAGATTCTGCCCACATATTCCTGCGGAATACCTAATTGCAGCAACACATTGTTAACCGCAGTCGTACCGGTATTCTGAACGATAAAAGCAACACAGAACGGTTTGCCGGATTGGAACACTATCGTTTCCATTGTACCGTCATCATTCGGCAATTGACCGGTTGCCTCTTTGATTGTCAACTTCAGTTGCGTACCAACATAAGGAGTCGCACCGCCGGTAGTTGCCGGAGGCGGCGGAGTAACCGGCGGAACATAAACATTCGCACCGCTGTTGCTAGGTACTGACGGCACAGTCGAAGCCGGGTCGGGCTTTGGCACAACAGTCGGCGGCGCACCCGGACTAACAGACGGAATAGTCGAGCGGATATATCCCGAACCTTGCGAATGGAAATTAGCGTTTGCACTTATATTTGTCGAAGAACGCAGAATAACTTTTAAATCAAGCGACGAATGTGCCGGCACAGTAACATTCCAAAACACCGTTCCGCCGCTTTGCGAGTCCGCCGGAGGATTGCTGCTGATGAGCGATGCAGTCGGCGAATAATTCATCTCGGCAAGTCCCACAGCTGGTACCGCCATTGTGTTTGTCAGCGTTAACGTGTAGGGGACATCCTGTCCGCGGCCGCTTGATGCGGGTCCTTGCAGTTTCGCAATAACTGAAGCGGTTCCCGCCCAAGTTTGCCGCAGTATTTCACTGCCGACTGTAATTCTGCTGCTTGAGCCGTCCATTCCAGCCGGACGAATTATCTTGACCGCTATCGTGCTGGTTCCAGTTTGACTTTCCCGCTGCGTGAGCATAACCGATGCCTGACCGGAGAAGTCGGTTTCCACTTCTTCGATTTGTGCGCCGGAATTTCCGAAGCCCGCCGCGGGCCCGCCGATGATTTCGTATCGGACTATCCAACCGCCTCTCGGCTGTCCCGTTGTTCTGCGCTGCACGGTTGTCGTCAGCATTCGGGTATTGCCGGTCGGAGCAATCGGCAAGCGCGGCAAAACCCATTGAGCGTCAATCCAATGAATTACGCCGAAGTCGGAATGTTTCGACCAGTCCTTCAACTGCGGCGCAAATGCCGTGATGTACGTAGAGCCCTCTTTCATTGAATTGACGGATACCCAAGTTTGTCCCCGCAGTAAGTGAATGTCGTCCCGCGTTTCCGCAGTGCCGCGGTCAAGCGTTTGATATTTCTGACTCGTTTTCGTGATTACATAAGTTTCAGAGTTTTTCTTTGCCCGTGTATAATCGAAAAACAGCGGGTCACAATAACTTCCTTTGTCGAAATTGAGAAAACTGCCGACTCCGTCAAGCGTCCATTCAATTTTTTCATTCGTAATGAGGCGGTCTTTATTGCCGAGATAACTGGCAATCATCACGACTTCGCTACCGACTGGTGCGATTTGTTCACGCGGGGTCATCAATATAGCGGGACCTGATACCGGTTCAATCGGCAGGGCGTATCCGCCGGTTTCTTCAAAGGGTTCGGCGGTGCTGGTTCCGTCCGGTGAATAGACAAAAGCGGTGTTAATGCTCCTCGTGTTTGGGTCGGTGAACGTTGCAGTTGAACCATATTGCGGAACAGCGGCGTTGGTGCGTCCTGCACTGAGAAAGCCCGGCAATTCTGCGGTAGTAGTTGCAGGAACTGCTGTCGGTGTTGACGGAAAAGTCGTTGCCGCCGGCTGCGCAGACGGAAACAAAGACGGCGTATTACTTGACGGTACCGGAACGGCGGTTGAGGAACTTCTGTTGCCTGTTAGCAGGTCGCATCTGAACGGATTGAGATTTTCCAAAGGGTTGGACGCAAAGAGCCGTTCACCATTGGGGTCGAAACCGCTTCGCGGCAATGAATTGCAGCCCGTGCAAAGAGCGATTACCCCCGCAAGAAGCGGGAATAGCAGCATAACTTTGATGAACGGGTGATTGTTAAACATTGCAGACGGACTTTTAATTTTTCGGGAATCGATATGATATGTATTATCTTTAGATTATTTTTTAGGGAAAAGCAAAAAAATAACGGTTAGAAAAACATTTCCGTTGAAAGTCCGTTGTTAAAACCGGCATAAACGGCAGATGATGCGGATTTCGCGCCTCTTGCATAATCACGATTTGAAGATTAAAATATGCGGGTACGGTTTGATTACTTCTGTTTCACGAAAAATTATTATGGGTGCCTTTGGTATTTTCGGTCCGCGTACCGGACATAAAGCGTTGTTTTACGAAATATGTTCGCTCCATAACATTGACAGCAAGACCCGGTCTTTGCTCCACAAAATTATGGACAAATATAAGTCCGACCATCCCGGTCTTATATTCATTGACGATAAGTATCTGCGCAAAGCAATAGACGACGAGGATTTCCGCAGTTCTTCGGAACTCTTGCAGGAACTTCGGCAGAAATGGTTTCAAGAATAAAACATAGAAAAAAATATGACAACTCAATTTACTGACAAGACAATTCGTTTTCTCGGCAAGACAGAAAATCCTGCTGCCGTTGATTTATTAGTTCCGCTGCTGGATTCAACCGATGACGAAGCCCGTTCTCTTGCCTTTGATGCGCTGTACAAGAAAAAAGACCTCGATATTTATATCACACTTTTCAATACTTTCGCAAAAGACACAGAAACATGGCTGCGGTTTGAATGTGTTAACGAAGACCGCCTCACAAAATTAGCCGACACTGCGCTGCGGGAAAAAAATCCTGCTATCAAAAGACGTGCGGCGGAAATCATTCTTGACCGCAAACTTTATGGAACGCTGCCGACGGTAGTCCAGTATCTCGAAAGCGATGATAAGGAAATGATGGCTAAATCCAGAGAAATGGTTCTCGCGCTTGCTGATTCTTTTTATAAGGATTTAGCGGAAGCCGGCGACCCTTTGAAACGCAGAAATCTTGACGGAAAACGTGAATGGTTCGTTCAACAATTAGATGCGCCCGTTAAACGTTTTGCTTCCAATAAGATTGATGAATTGATTCAGGCCCTGCTGATTGTCGCGAAAAAGGATTTTGCAACAATTAAAACCGTCTTTGCTGACCATCGCAGTGCCGCCTGTGCCAGGGCAATCGAACTGATGGAAACCGGTTCGCACGGCAGTTTTCAGCGGATGTTATTGAGTTATGTGACGGACACTTCTTCACCGGCAGTCGTTGATGAGTTGCTTGCGCGCCGCTCCGATGTTAGTTTCGTCCGAAAAGAATTGGACATAATTGGACCTGAACCCAGTATGGATGTTCGTGATTCGCTCAAGCGTTTCAAAAGTTTCAATTGGCTCACTCCGTTCAATCCGCAACTTGCCGAAATCATTGCCGGTAAAGAACTGGAAGCGATTCAACTTCTGATGGCAAGCAGTATTCCAAAGCAAAACATTATTTCTATTCTGCGCTTCTTTTTAGAACAGAAATCGCCGGCAGCCCGCCGCAGTGCTGCTGATGCTTCACGAAAATTAGTCGGAGACGAGATTAATAAACTTCTTCTTGACCACGTCAATGACCCCGATGCCGGGACAGCGGCGATTATCTTTCGTATTTTGAAATCGCGTGCTGTGCCGGGATTAGACCCGCTCTTCAGTGTTCTGGTGGAACGTCCCGAACCGGAAATACGGCAGGCAATTTATGACACCGTGCCGGAACTTCACGCTGAATCGTTTGCTTCCAGAATAGGTTCACTTCCGATAGATACTGCAAAAAAGTTAGGGCGTTATGTGCGCTTGATTGACCCCAACACAGCCAAAATAATCGGTGATGACATAGTGTCTCCCATTCCGGTGCGCCGTTACTCGGCTTGTGCGGTTGCCGGTGCGACCGGATTTGCCGAAATGTTCAAGGACAGAATCATCGAAATCGCCGACAAAGACGACGAAACAAATGTCCGCATTGCAGCACTTCAGGCACTATCAACGATTATAACGAGGGAAGCACTTGATGTTATCAAAGCGTTTCTCAATGACCGCACCATTGACATCCGTGACGCGGCAAATGTCGCACTGCGGAATTGGATGGAAACATATCAGGCGCAAAATCCCGGAACGGCGTAGTATTACTGTATTTCTGAAATACGCCTACGCTAATAGTTAATAACCCATTTTCCTTTTTGTTGATATGCCGATTTTTATTCCTCAAGGATTTCGTTTCGCTGGCGTTCATTGCGGATTGAAGTCCGACCCGAACCTGCTTGACCTTTCGTTAATCGTTTCCGATTTGCCTGCAACCGCCGCCGGTGTGTTCACGCAGAATCTGGTTTGCGGCGCACCCGTGACAGTCAATAAAGGCCGCCTGTCACAACATCGGACTTTCCGTGCGGTTGTCGGCAATTCCCGCTGTGCCAATTCCTGCACCGGCGAACAAGGTATCCGGGATGCCGAAGAAATGGCAACGCTTGCCGCTAACGCCGTCGGCGGAACCGACGAACAAGGACTGGTTATCTCTACCGGAGTCATCGGTATTATGCTGCCGATGGACAAAGTCCGAAAAGGAATCGCCGATGCCGCAAAGAAACTGTCTTCCACCGAAGATTCATTCATTGACGCAGCCCGCGGAATCATGACAACGGATACCGTTGAAAAATATGTTTCGCAGCAGGTTATTCTTTCGGACAACCGCAAAGTCAACATTGCCGGTATCTGCAAAGGAGCGGCAATGATTGCTCCGAACCTTGCTA
>WRCR01000067.1 GCA_009783865.1 Planctomycetaceae bacterium
GAAATTGAACGCAATGACCTGCATTATAACGGCGCAAAAAAACATCAAGCGGCATAAATGCCGTTTGATGCAATTGCCGGTTTTAATGCGGTTCGTGTTCTTCATTATCGGTATCGGTCAATGTTATTCTAATTTCAATATTATTCTGAAATGTCCGCTGCGGTCGGCGGAATACTGCTTTTGGACATGCGTTGCAGTGCCGCCATGGAATCATCTTCTTCCGTTCCTTTCTGTTTTGAATCGCTGTCAACGATAACGGAATATACCTCCTGCGGAGCGTTGTCATGCCAGCCGTGTGCAGCCGGAATAACCCATTTTTTCTCGCGGTAAATTATCCGATAGACATAGCGGGCAACAAGAACCGCAACTACCCCAAAAGACGAAGCTTGCAGCGCAAGCAAAATCGGTGCCGGACAATAAAGAAACAACGCCGCAAACGCAACAGCGATGCCCAATAGCGAACCGGCATAACGGGATTGCGGAAAATAGATAATTATCAAACCGATAAGAAGAGAAAGCAAACTGCACAACAAAACAATCAGCGACCGCTGCGCCAGATGTATCACAACATACCGCTGCGGATTCAGCGAACTATAAACATATTGATTTGCCTGCGGGGAGTGAATTTCTTCGGGCAGTTGAACCGTCCAGCCGATTTCCTGCTGTCGGATAGATGGAACGCGTCCCCAGAACCAGCCCGTCCATTTCCAGCGGTATTCCGGTGTCCAGTCATCCGGCATATTGATAATGTGAACGCTCTGCGGAAGTATAAGTTGCCAATACTCGCAGCGGACAAACGTATCGCTGCTGAAGCGCGGCAGTTCCAACTGTACCGTGTGCCGAAGTTCCGCATGAACTTCATACCAAACCTCAAGTAAAAACGGTTTGTTCTTTTGCAGCACCGGTATTGTTATTTCATTCTTTGCCGACAGTTGAACCGGTATCCTGACTTTGTCATATTTCACCACGATAACCTGCGATTTATCAATGTCAGCCGGAAGTTGCAGCGTGATTTCATTATCATCGCTGGTAATTTGGCTGGAACATAGGTCTGTCCGAAAACCTTCCGACAGATAGGTTTGTATCCAAGTACGCTCAACAATCGTTTTCCCCAATGCATCTTTACCGGCAAGCGAAACAAGAAGCGGCAATTCCTTCTGGAAAGACAGCGAAGTAAAAGAAGCTATCGGCATTCCCCTGCTGCTCATCGTCTTGTTGCCGGTTTTCCAATGTTCGGTGTCCTGCGAATGAAGTTCCGATTTTATTCCCTGCTGCGCAAAAATGTTTGCCGACTGCGAATTAAAATGCGTTTGAGATGGCAGTATTATCGGCACCGCTATCGTTGTCACCGTGTCATTATCGAGAATCACAGAAGGAATACTATAAGTTAGAACAATCTGAAAACGTCCAATCGCCGTTTCGGGAAGAGAAACCCGCTTTTTGATTCCCGTTTCAGAAGCATTGCCGTCCGACGAAGCAGGAACCGGCAGTAATTCCAGCGGCTTCCCGTTCCAAACCGCCCGAATGTTTCGGTCGGCAAGTGCCGGCGGAATATCAAAAAGCAGCCGCTCAACCGGTTCATAATTAACGTCGTAACTTATGGTTTCTGTGATTTGTTCTTCCGTTGCAAGAATTTGAACATCGGTTTGAATATCCGTCTTGATTTGCAAAGAACGATATTGGATTTCTGCGGTAAAAGCCGCATCCGGCGATTCCGTTTGATAAAACAGCGGTTCCTGCTGCCGATGCGGAATTTCAATGCTGAAAGGAAGTGAACGTCTTGAACGCCGTATCAATCCCGATGTTTGCACGGGATTGAGTACAATGTTCTCCGCCGGTACTACAACAAAAGGTGTTGCCGGTTCAATCCAATCCGCCAGCGGTTTCGGAATACTGACAACAATTTTTCCGCTGTCCAATTCCTGTTGTGTTATAATCCGATGCGCTTTTAATTCGACTGTAAATTCCCCTTCGGTAGGAACACGGAGCGGTATAGACAGCAAACCGTTTCTGTTCTGTTCCGTTCCTTCGGTATCAACAATGTTGACAGGCGCGATATTTCCTCCGCTCCATTGCCAATCGAAGAGTTGCACATCAAGTTTTTCCGTTTTTACACCTTGGATGAAAAACGCCCATTTCGCTGTCATAGCCAGCGTACCTTTGTTGACTTGTACCTGATATTCCGGCTTTACGTTGATTCTCGTTTGCGGCGAAATCAGTTGATATTGCAGCGAAAACGGCTGCGAAAATAATTCAAATCGAGCGTTGATGCCTTCTCCTGCCGGTGTATTGCCGAGTTCAACCCGGCGGATATTGCGTCCCGGCTTCCAATAAGCACGCAGACCTGCGGGAACACCTACCGTCAAATAGCCGGTCTGCCGTTCCGCACCGACAACATCGAAAGAACCCAGTGAACCCCATTGCCCCGATGTGTTCTGTCCTGCTGCACCGGTATCCTTGACGGCTTGAACTGCTTTCAAAATGATTCTGACCGGCCCCGAAATTTGCCTTGCAAATTGTACTTCGACAATCGGCGACAACGCTCCCGATTCATTGGAAGGCACCTGCCAGTTAGCCCATTCTTCTCTCGGTAATAGACGCAGTGAATAACCGCTCGCCGACGCAAGACGTTCTGTTTCCTGCTGGTCTAGGTTTGAATCAAGCGGCATACGGATACGCAGCACGTCAAAACTGCCGACAGAACAACGCACCGGTAAAGTCACATCGTAATTGATGGAGCGGTTTTCCAACGAAGCCGAAATCTGAGCATCTTCAACCCGAAAAACGGTCCTATCTACCGTTGTTTCTTTTCTCTCTTTGCCCCAAGTGATTTGAAAATTCGGCTTTAATCCAATAATGTTGAATCGGGTACTGTTTGTTTCTTCGGTTTCCTGTACTTCAAGTGAGACACCCGGAATAACAGTCGTTGATAGTTCCCGTGCGGGGACATTCAAAATAAACTGCGAACTAACTGCCGGCGGAAATGAAACGGCAAGTACCTGCTCATCATTTGGGGTTTTCATGAGCGGAAGCCAAAAATCGACTGTCAATTCGTGACGGGAAATGCTTTTGTCTTCCGAGCGCGGACGCGCTTCTGTTATGTTGATAATACTCGGAATACCGGAAGGTATGAGCGGTACACTATTCGGCTGTAAAACCGGCATTGCTTCGATTGCATCGGTGTTTTGTTCGACTGTGTTTGTTTTATTTTCATTTGCCGTGTTGTTTTCGACAGCGGAGAGCGGCGGTTGAATCAAAACGAAAAATTGCCCGTCGTCCGGCGATGTATTCAGTTGAAAGGAACCTGTTCCGGTGTAGCGCACCGGCAGCGGCAGTCCGCTTCTGCCTCTGTCCCTTCCTTCATCGACAAGGGGCAGAATACCTTCTTTCATTCCGAGAGGAATACGGACCGCCTGACTTCCCGACGTGGTAATGACGAATCGGACGCTTGCTTCTACCCTGTTCTCAACGACAGTGCCGTTTGCGATAATGCTCTGTATTGTGAAAGGGAGCAGCGGTTCCTGCTCTTCTTTTACAAGCCAGCGGTTGAATTCGTCGAGTACATCGAGAGACCATCTGCCCGGCAGATATATGGCGCGCTTGCCGTCTGGATTGGCAGGATTGAACAAATATATTACGTCCTGCGGTGCCCGTTGCAGGGGCGGAACAGCGGTTTCGGGCTTCACTCTTGGAACGGGCTGGGCGGGAACAGTATCCCAAACCGTCGGAGCGGCAGGCGGATTGAATACTTGTGCCGAAACCGTTGACGGCAAGAATAGAGACACAACGGCGGAACAAAAAATCAGCGGCAGCAGAAGCGGAAATTGTTTCTGTCTGTTTGTGGTGTTGTTCGGATTTGTTTTGCTGTTGGAAATTCTCCGCAAAGTGTCTCCTTGAATCGTTTTCTCGACAATTCGGCACATCGTCTATTGTAATCGAAAAATCCAGTTAGGAAAAGCAGAAAAAACGGGACTGTCTTACCGATTATCGAAAATAGGCAATACCGAAACCATTCAATCGGTACAACCGACAGGATTGTACTGTATTTAACCGCTGAAAACACGGAAAGACGCGGAAAACTTTTCAGAGCCGGAGTATCGGCTAAATAATCGGCACAACCGTTAAATTCTCACTATTTTTCCTAATCGGAATTGCCGTTTCAGCCGATATGGACAATGGTAAAGTGTTTTGACAACAAACCGCGAAAACGAAAATGTGCCGCTTCATACTGTTTTTATTCATGCTGTTCCTATTAACGGCATTATCCGTTTTGCAAGTTTCCGCAGCGGAAATCCGGCTGAAAAAAGGTCCCGTTTCCTGCACCGGAAATCTTGTCATGCTAGATGACATTGCCGAAATTATACCGAACAGAGCCGATGACAACATCGAACGACTCCGTCAGACCGTCCTCTTTTCCGCACCGCAAGACGGCGAACAGCGGACTATAACGGCAGTGGATTTGCGAAACTTGTTCGCCCGCATCGGTATTAAATCGATTGAACATCAGGTCACCGGTTCAATGAAAACCGTTATAACAAGCGGTGCGCCGATACAAAATCCGATTCGACAAGCGAATTATCTGACACCGTCCAAAGCGGAACATAACGGAAACATTGCTGATAACTCCGCAAATAACGCAAACTCGTTCATTCCGTCAAAACTGATTCAAACGCTGGAAACGCAGGTTGCCGAAGCGGTTAGCGTCTATCTGGACAGCATTTCGGAAGAAAGCGGTTCACGAAAAGTTGACGTTAAACTAAATGCTGAACAGGCGCATCGTTTAGCGACCAGCGGAAAGATAGTTAAAATCACCGGCGGTGCTGTGCCGTTCACCGGAAAGCAGCAGTTTGAGATTCAAATGAGCCGCGCTGACGCATTAACGCATCGGAATGTATCCGTTAGAATTGATGCCGAAATAACGAGAATACAGAATATTCTTGTTGCTTCCCGCGCCTTGCCGAAGGGGCATATCATCAATGAATCAGATTTAACTTTAACGGCAATCGAAAACAGTCGAAATGCAGACGCTTTTAACAATTCGTCTGCAATAATCGGAATGGAAACGACTTCGACTGTCCGAGAAAAAAGCGTTTTATCGCCGGGTGTTTTGAAACGTCCGACTTGGGTCAGGAAAGGCGATGTCGTCACTGTGCGTTCCATAAACAACGGGATTATCGTCAGAACAAATGGAATCGCACAGGAAGACGGAGCAGAAAACGATATAGTGCTGGTGAGCATTCTCGATACAGGAGCGGTTAGAAATCAACGCCTGAACAGAAAAAACGAACAGCCGACTTTCACGGCAAGGGTTTCGCAGCCGAAAACGGTCGAGGTCTACGCCGGTGCAATGGAAATAAAATAATAACAGGAGACAACAATGATTTTACGATATTCCGTTATAATTGTTTCGTTATTTTTCATGACAGGAACTCTTGCGGTTGCGCAGTCGGGTTCGCTTACCGGCAATTCGGCATTGACTCACGCAAATGGGAACCCGATGCGGCTATCCGAAACGTCAATATTTTATCAGCCCGCGCCGCGCCAAAGAGTGTTTGAAGAAGAAGGCATCGTTCACGTTCACATCAAGCAGAAATGGAATTACGACAATACTGCTAACAATCAGCGGAAAAAGAATATCAAGGCGGAAGGGCGTTTGACTTACTTTTTCAAGATACCCAGCATTTGGCAGTTGCCGGTTGCGGCAAATCCCGGCACTTTGCCGGAAATCGGCGGGGAAATTAACCATAAGACGCAAAATCAGGGAACGATGAAGCGGGCGGAAAATTTGGACTTTTTTATTGCCTGCCGCATTGTTTCCGTTTATGAGAACGGCAACCTGCACCTTGAAGGGACAACGTCGCAGGGAATCGGCGAAGAAGGAAAAAGGATGTACGTCGGCGGAATTGCCCGCCCCGAAGATATTGGACCCGATAACACGATTCAGGGCAGCCGCATCGTTGATTTGACTATTCGGGAAGTACCGAGCGGCAACGTTTACGATACTGTGCGCCGCCCTTGGGGAACCCGTTTGTTTGAACATTACAAGCCGTTCTGATTTTATTTGTAGACGAGGTTGAACCATAAAATGAAAAATCATCTTTTAGTCACCATCACATTGTTAACCGTCTTGCTGTTATACATCAGCGAGACCTTTGCGGCGCGTATGTATTTGGAAAATGTTGTCCGTGTCAAAGGACAGGAAGCGACAACGATTTACGGCTACGGCATTGTAACCGGGTTAAACGGAACCGGCGATGACCCGCGGACTTACGGCATGGCAGCGCGGGCTATAATGCGGGAACTTGAATTGTCCGGTCTGCCACGCAGTTTAGAGACCTCACGCACCGGAAGACCCGTCAGCGTAGAACAGCAACTCGGTACAGCCCGCAATAGTGCTCTTGTCAAGGTAATGGTGACGATTCCCGCAACCGGCGGTAGAGACGGCGACATGCTGGATTGCGTAATAACCTCTGGCGGCAATGCTAAAAGTTTACAGAACGGGGTCTTGTCGCAAACAATTCTGCGCGGTCCTTTGCCGGAAGCACCGGAATTAGTCAAAGCACTCGGTCTCGCTTGGGGAAAGGTTTCGCTTGAGAACGAAAAAGCGCAACTGGCAGGTAAAATCAAAAACGGCTGCCGTCTAACTGCCGACTTCATACACCCTTACGTCAATGAAGGCAACGTGACTTTCGTTTTGAAAGAGGAATACGCTAACTTCAGAATGGCATCCGCCGTCGCTGTTGCAATTAACAGTTTTGCGAATGAAGAAGCCGGGATGGGAAACATCGCCAAAGCAATCAATCAGCATTTTGTTGTTGTGAAGATGCCGCCGCATTATTTCAGCAACCCCTCCTCCTTTGTAACGGAGTTACTTCAGAACGTTGAAGTAACTTTGCAGCGTTCATTACCGGCGCGGGTAGTTATCAATGAGCGGGCTGGTATTATTACGATTGATGAAGGCGTGGAAATGAAGCCCTGTGTTATTACTCACAAAAATATCACGGCAGAGATTCGTCCGCCGCTGCAGCCGGGAGAGATTGAAATTAATCCGAATCAATTCATTGATGTAGATACCGAAACAAAGTACGCTCAATTTTTGGGACAGCCGATTATCAATCAAAAGTTGAAGGCGTTGCAGGCATCGCTTGATGCGGTGCGGATTCCGCCTGCCGACATAATACAGATTATCAATAACCTTGAACGGCAAGGTGCAATCATCGGCGAAGTAATACGTGTTGAATGATTCTTTACCCCCGTAAAATACAATGTTAAACTCGATTTCGTTTTTATCAAACACGCCTGAAACATACGCCGTTCAGCAAGCCGCTGCTGCACCGAAAATTCCGGCAATTTTGAAAAATGCTTCGCAAGCAACTGCTGTACGAGATGTATATCAGCGGGCTGACGGTTCGGAAGTTGCCGCTAATGGTACGGTGAAAAACGAAGTTAAACGTCCGATGCTGGATTTGACATCGGAAAGACAACCGAAGGAAGAGAAACCGCTAACCGATGACGAACAACTGTTCAAGGACGTGCTGCATCAATTCGTCGGACAAACTCTGTTCGGACAAATGCTGAAAGCAATGCGGGCAACGCAGCAGAAGAATCCTTACTTTGACGGCGGAAGAGCGGAAGAGATTTTTCAGGGACAACTCGACATGATTCTGACCGACCAGATGACGAAGTCCGCATCTGGTTCTTTGAGCGACCCGATGTATAAGTTGATGGCAGCGTCAATAGCGAAGTAAGGGTAATCAGAGCGGCACTGCTGTTCCCGCTGCTCACTACTCGGCCGCTTTAACTGGCGGTTATTGTTTTATCTTGCAAGTTGTTGTATAATTATAATGTTTTGTTTTTCATTTTCCCTTTTTACAGAACAATTATTATGAAACGCCCTGAATCATCAAAAAAATCGCGCAGACAATTTCTTTCGACTTCAGTCAAGACGGCAGGAATCCTTTCCGCCGCTGCTATGCCGTTTTCCGCTCCGCGGGTACACGCTGCGGAAGACAACGTTATCCGCATTGCCTCCGTCGGTCTCGGCGGACGCGGCAGCGGAGCAACACAGCAAGCACTGGCCGCCGAAAACGATGTCGTTCTTTGGTCGGTCGCCGATGCCTTTGAAGATAAAACAACCGGCAGAACCGCAGCAATAAAAGAGGCACTGGATAAAAGCGGTCACGAAAAAAAGTTTGATGTTCCGAAAGAACGGCAATTCACCGGTCTCAACGCTTACAAAAATGCAATGGATACACTGCGCCCCGGCGATGTTGTCGTGCTTGCAACTCCGCCTGCCTTTCGTCCGCTACATTACGCTTATGCTGTCGAGAAAGGATTAAACGTTTTTGCCGAAAAGCCGCTGGCGGTTGACATCCCCGGTCTTAAATGGCTGCGGGAAAGCAACGAGAAAGCAAAAGAAAAGAATCTGAAAGTTGCCGTCGGTTTGAATAACCGGCATTACCTCCGCACCGCAGAGACCGTCAAGAAAATTCAGGAAGGCGGTATCGGCGATTTAACATCGATGTGGGTTTATCGGATGCATCCGACGCATCAACTCCGCAACGTCGGCAATGCTACGCCGCTGGAATTTCAACTGCGTCACATTTTCAACTTCAACTGGACGACCGGCGGCTTTATTGTTGATGCGCTGATTCATAACCTCGATATCTGCTGCTGGGCGAACAACAACGCAGTGCCGGTTTCGGCGCAAGGACAAGGCGGTCGGCTTCTCCGCCGCGACAAAGACCAGATGATAGACCACGCCGCTGTCGAATACCGCTTCGCAGACGGAAAACGAATGATGATGTTTGCGCAAACGCTGCCGAATACCTATTCAACGTTTGAAGCCATCATTCACGGCACAAAGGGCAGCGCAGTTGTCGGAGAAGGTGTCGGCGAACCGCGATTCTTTGCCGACTTCAACGCAAGCCGAAATCGTAAAGACGGTGTTTGGACGGCGGCCGAACCGGCGAATAATTCGTATCAAACCGAACACGATTTGTTCTTCAAAGCGATTCGGGAAAACCAGCCGTACAATGAAATTGACCGCGGCATTAACGCAACTTTTGTTGCGATACTCGGCAGAATGGCTATGGAGACGGGACAATTCGTGACGGCGGACGACGCTTGGAATTCGACATTCTCATACGTTCCTGACATTGCGAATCTTTCGTTTGACGGACCTTTCCCGTTGGTGCCGGACGAAAACGGCGATTACGCACAGGCGATTCCCGGAGTAGCGAAAATTTAACCTTCAATTTCACAACACCACATTTATCCTGCTATGTCCCAACCCTCGACTTGGACGAAAACGATTGTTGCTTCCATGACCAGTTATATTGACGCTGGTTCTATCGTTGCCGGCGGTGCCGGGGTTATGCTCTGGCAAGAGTATCTCGGCATGGACGAATACAAAGTCGGTTTCTTTAGCGCACTTGGTCCTAATGCGCTTGGTGCCGCAATCGGCGCACTCATCGGCGGACGAATCTGTGACCTCTATGGACGGAAACTCGTTTATACTTACGACCTTGTTTTCTACATACTCGGAATGCTGCTGGTGATTTTCGCCGTTAATTTTCCGATGCTCTTAATCGGTTATATTATCGTCGGCATTTCCGTTGGGGCGGATGTTGCGGCAAGTTGGACGCTCATTGCCGAAAATGCTCCCGCCGAAAATCGCGCAAGGCACTGCGGAACAGCCCAATTTATGTGGGCATTAGGTCCTTGTGTGGTACTGATGCTCTCGGCAATCGTCAATTATTTCGGACTCGGCTTGTTGGGCAATCGGCTTGTGTTTGCTCATTTAGCGGTCATTGCATTTATCGTCTGGATTATGCGGCTGCGAATGCCGGAGTCGGAAGAATGGAAGTCGAATAAGGAAAAAGAGAAAGAACTAATTGCTTCCGGTGTCTGGCAAAAAACCTCTTACTGGGATTTGTTCACCAACCGCGTCAATCTGCGGGGATTGCTGCTGCTTATCGGCGTTTATATGATTTGGAATCTGTCGGCGGGAACGATGGGCGGCTTATTGCCGTACATATATTCTAATGCTGGCGGACTAAGTACCACGGCTTCACAAGCATTGCCAGCCCTGCTTTTCGGAACATCCTGTTTGGCAACGCTGTTCATTTTTATGACGCTTGCGGACAAATACAGCCGCCGTGTGATTTTCTGCGTCGTTGCCAACTTGTTTATACTCGCTTGGGGACTTTTCCTGCTTCCTGCGGCTTGGATGGGAATGCCGGTTTTTGTGATGATCGCCGTTCTAATGGGCATCAATAACGGCAGCGGTCAGCAGGCATTTTATCAAATGTGGGCGGCGGAAATGTTTCCGGCGCGTTATCGGGCAGCGGCACAGGGTTTTTCATTTTTCACAGCACGGTTTTGTTTGAGTATCTGGCTATTTATCGTTCCTGTTCTCATGGCGAAAAGCGGAATGACTATAGTTGCTGTCATTCTCGTCGCCTTTGCAGCAATCAGTATGCTCATCGGCACGATATTCTGTCCGAACACCGCCGGTAAAACGCTCGAACAGATTGAAAACGAAAGATATGGAGGAGGAAAATAAGTTATGGAACATCTGGCAACGAAGCCGGGTAAAACGCCGAGCATTCGGCGTTTGCCGGTGTATTTGCGTTTTCTGAAAGAACTGCGGAAGCAGAACGAAAATGTCGTTTCCTGCACCCGCATTGCCGAAGAACTCGGTCAGTTGAGTGTTCAGGTGCGCAAAGATATTTCATTAACCTGCGCAACAGGAAGACCGCGAATCGGATACGACATCAATGAACTCATCGATGCCATCGAGGACTTTCTCGGCTGGAACACTAAAACGAATGCTGTTCTCGTCGGTGCCGGAAGTTTGGGCAGTGCGATTCTCGGATACGAAGGATTCGTAGAACACGGATTAGATGTGTTAGCCGCCTTCGATACCGATAAAAGGAAAATCGGTACGCAGATTCACCACTGCCGCGTGGAGTCGCTCGATAACCTGCTCGAATTTTCCAAAACGAATAATATCCAAATCGGTATTCTGACGGTACCTGCATCGGCGGCACAAGATGTCTGCAACCTGGTATTGAAAACTGGTGTGCAGGGCATTTGGAACTTCACGCCGGTGCGCCTTGAAGTACCGGAACATATAATTCGGGAAGACGTACAACTGTCGGCAAGTTTCGCCGTTCTTTCAAATCGTCTGATGAAGCAAAAAATTGAACACCGGGAACGCCAAAAATAACTCACTCAACTAAGATGACGCTGCCTCTAACTGTCTTTGAACGATATATGTTCTACGATGACAGTGCGGAATATCCGATGGATTCTTTCCGCTTGCTGCGTTTTAACGGCTGTCTTAAATGGAATCTTTTCGAGAAAGCCGTGCGTGCCGTGCTTGACGTTAATCCACTGCTGCGGAGCATCATCAAAAGAAGCAAGCGGAGAGGACTCGTCTGGGAAGAGATGTGCCTTGACGCTTTCATGAAACAGTGTATAAAACTTTGCGGAAAAGAAGAGTGTGACGAAAACGGTGTGCCGGTGCCGGAACGTCTTGATATAGAACATCAATCCGGCTTCCGCATCTATGCCTCTTATACCGGTACAACAACGGCGGTGCTGTTTCAATTTCATCATTCGGCATCGGACGGCATCGGTGAGATGGAATTCATCGGCGATGTGCTGACGGACTATTCCGCCCGCTTTGAAGGGAAAACACCGCCGGTGATTGAACGAAAACCGGAACTGCTGCCGCTGCGGGGTAAAAGCGGGTTGACGCTTGGAAATTATTTCCGGCACTTTTTCGATACGATGTTCACAACGCGGCAACTTGTCTTCGGCCGTCCTTCGCCGCTGAAGCCGGACGACAACATTCCGGCGCGGGTTATTCCCGACTATTATAAATTTTGTGCGAAGGAATTAACGCCTGAAGAATCGAAAATATGTTTTACCAAAGCGAAACAGAAAAGAATCACAGTCAATGATTATTTGCTTTCGGTGTTATTTCAAACAATCGGTGAATGGAACGGTTATTGGGTGCAGTCGGACAAGAATCTTGTGTATCGGGTTTCTGTTCCGATGAATTTGCGGGCGGCGAAACACAGCGGGATACCGGCTTCCAACACGACGACGATGATTTTCTTTGACCGCCGGCATCGGCATTGCGGCAAACCGAAATGGCTGTTGCGTTCCTTGCGGCGTGAAATGAATTGGGTTAAACGTTCCGGTCAGCGGCATATTTTTCTGCTTGGCATTTGGGAAATGGAATATCTTTTCGGCGGTTTGCGGCGGTTCTTGAAGCGGAAGTGCTGTCGCGCAACGGCGGTGCTGTCAAACCTTGGAAGGGTTTGGGAAAAACTGCCGCTGCCTAAAACGAAGGACGGCAAACTGCGGGTCGGTGATGCGGTTTTGCATACCGTTGATGCGTCACCGCCGATACGGTTCGGTACTTTGGTATCGTTTTCGATTCTGACATACTCCGGCAGATTACGTTTTACGATGCGGTACGATTCGCAGAAGTTGACGGCGGTCGAAGCGGAAAGTTTTTTACAGTTGTTCTGCAACGAGATTTACCGCCAGTTGCAGTTGTGATATTCGCGGTTAGCGTAGGCGTATTTCA